>CALDPI010000199.1 GCA_937912045.1 uncultured Clostridia bacterium | reverse complement strand
TTCTGTACTGCGAGAGATTCCGAAGATGACATGGTCAGAGGGCTGAACCTGGGTGCTGATGACTACATAACTAAGCCCTTTAGTCCTACAGAGCTGCTCGCTCGTGTGGATTCGCTTTACCGCCGCGTTGAATTGCAGACGGGCAAGGCGCCGATGCAGTCGTCCGACGAGATAAAGCTGGGCGATTTTGTGCTTAACATCCGTCGCCGCACGCTGCAAAAGGGTGACAAAAATATCGAGCTCACACAGGTTGAGTTCCAAATAATTGAATACTTTTTCACAAACCCCGACACCGCACTTTCGAGAAGCGATATTCTCCTTAAGGTATGGGGCGAGGCCTATTACGGCGAGGAAAAAATTGTTGACGTAAACATTCGCCGCCTCAGAATGAAGATTGAGGACGACCCGTCTGCTCCGCAAAACCTTGTAACCGTGTGGGGTATGGGTTATAAGTGGAACACAGCAAACTAAAAAGCTTTTTAAAATAATCAGAACGGAGGGTAGAAATGGAGCTGGAAATCAGAGTTTCGAAAAAGAGCATAGCAAAGCAGTGGTTTTTGAACGTCTTTCTCGTAATGGCGGCAGTTGTTGCAGTGCTTTTAATACTGGTCTGCGTTGTAATCCAGAGCCGTTACTACAACTCGGTTTATGAAACGGCATCGGGTTACTGCAAGGGGCTTTCCCTGCTTGCTACCTGTGATGCTTCCTCCTATCCTGCCGTTGCAAAGCAGTACGTTGAACAGTTTGAACACAAGGATAAATTAGAGATACAGATTATCGACAGTGACGGAAAGGTGCTTATCACCTCAAACGGATTTTCTCCCACCACAGAGCCCATGCCCGATTACGAGCAGGCGGTGGCCTCAGGCACGGCAACGCTCTGGCGCGGAAAGAACGCAGGCGGTGAGGCTGTTATGGCCGAAACCACAGTGCTGACCGACTTTGGCGACGGCTCAAACGGAGCGGTGCGCTGGGTTGTATCGCTCGAGCCTGTTAACCGCCGAATCTTTTTGGTTTGTGCCATTTGCGTGCTGGTCGGTCTTGGGTTTTTGCTGCTTTCGTGGCTTTCGGGCGGATATTTTATCCGTTCCATCGTCCGTCCTGTGCAGGAGCTTTCCAAAATGGCACGAAAAATTGCGATGGGAGATTTTGATTCGCGCATTGAAATTGAAAGCGGAACCGAAATTGGCGAGCTTTGCGACTCCATAAACTATATGGCGAGCGAGCTTAAATCTGCCGAGCAGATGAAAAACGAATTCATATCCTCGGTATCGCACGAGCTGCGCACCCCACTGACCGCTATTCGCGGTTGGGGCGAAACGGCAAAGATGTCGGTTGGCACCGATGACGAGATTGTAATAAAGGGGCTTGACGTGGTGCTGTCCGAGGGAGAGCGGCTTTCGGGACTTGTTGAAGAGCTTCTCGATTTTTCGCGCATACAGTCGGGCAGGCTTTCTATTGAGATGGGGCTTGTCAGCGTGCGCGCTGTGCTGTCCGACGCTGTGGATATGTATTTTGAGCTGGCAAAGCAGCAGGAAATTGAGCTGACCTATCTTCCCCTGCCGCACGACCTGTTTGTAATGGGTGACCGCGACAGGCTGAAGCAGGTATATATAAATGTAATAGACAATGCCATAAAGTACACCGAAAAGGGCGGTCACGTCATTGTTTCGCAGTATGAAGAGGAGGGCGTTGTTGTCACCAAAATCAACGATACGGGCGTGGGAATTCCTGCGCAGGACCTTGACAGAGTTAAGGAAAAGTTCTTTAAATCCAATAAGAAGGTGCGCGGCTCGGGCATTGGCCTTGCCGTCGCAGACGAAATTGTTAAACAGCACAACGGACTTTTGTTTGTTGAAAGTAAGGAGGGCGTGGGCACAACCGTTACGGTGGCTCTGCCCATAACCGAGCCTGAGCCCGAAATCACAGAGGAGATTATTCCCCCCGTGAGCGAGCCGGCAGAGGCCATAAATAAGGAGACCGAAGAGAATGAGCAAGTGTAAATACGTATCCATCGGCGGTCAGGCGCTAATTGAGGGTATTATGATGAAAAGTCCCGAAAAGACCGCCATTGCCGTACGTCAGAAAAACGGCGAGATTGACGTTTCTTTCGTGGAAGAAAAGCATCTGCGCGATAAATACAGCGTTTTCGGACTGCCCGTTTTGCGCGGTGTTGTAAACTTTATAGAAACGATGATAGTGGGCTACAAGGCGTTGATGTTCTCGGCCGATAAGTCGGGCTTTACGGAAATTGAGGAAGAGGAAAACGGCAAGGAGCCGACCAAGCTCTCAGGAAAGGTTATGAACGTGGTGATGGTTGTTGCTGCGGTTTTGGGTGTCGCGCTTGCGGTGGTGCTCTTTATGCTGCTGCCGCGTCTTGCGGTTGACGGCCTGCGCTTTGTTTTTCGCACCGACTTTTCCCCTGTTGTGCGCTCGGGCATTGAACAGCTTATAAAGCTTGCGGTTTTCGTTTTATACGTTTGGGGTGTTTCCTTTATGAAGGATATCCGCCGCGTATTTATGTACCACGGCGCAGAGCACAAAACCATTTTCTGCTTTGAAAACGGACTTCCGCTGACGGTGGAAAACATAAGAAAGCAAAAAAGACTTCACCCACGCTGCGGCACGTCGTTTATGATTTTGATGATTCTCATAAGCGTCATTTTTTCCACGCTTGTGCAGATGATTTTCCCAAGCGTTTACAATCTTGCTTGGCTGTGGGTAATTATTAAAATTTTGCTTGTTCCGCTTTGCTGCGGCGCAGGCTATGAGGTGCTCAAATATTGCGGAAAGCACGACAATCTGTTCACAAAAATTGTGTCTGCACCGGGCAAATGGCTGCAGAAAATCACCACGGGCGAGCCCGATGACGATATGATTGAGGTTGCCGCCGCCGCGTTTATGGCGGTGCTTCCCAAGGAAGAAGAGGGTAATGAATAAATGGTTGCACTCAACGTGCAAAGGTACGCACAGAAAAGGCTTGCCGACGCGGGAATAGAGTCGGCACTGTTTGAGGCGCGGCAGATTGCCGCTTTCCTCGGCAATACGGACGAAGAAACGATCGATGCGGTGCTGTCACGCAGAATCGGCGGCGAGCCGCTGCAGTACATACTGGGCGAATGGGAGTTTTACGATTTGCCCTTTTGCGTTGGCGAGGGTGTGCTTATCCCCCGCCCCGACACCGAAACGCTGGCAGAGTTTGCCATTGATAAGGCAGGCACAGAGGAAATCACCTGCATGGACCTGTGCTCCGGTAGCGGTTGCCTTGCCATCACGGTGGACAAGCATTGTCCAAATGCCACCGTCTTTGCTATGGAGCTGTCGGATGAGGCTTTTCCCTATCTTGAAAAAAACATCGAGCGCAACGCGTCCTCGGTGCGCGCTGTAAAGGGCGACGTTTTAGAGGATGATTTCGGTGAGTTCGATTTGATTATAAGCAATCCGCCTTACATAAAAACAAAAGACCTTGACACCCTGCAAAAAGAGGTGCAAAGAGAGCCCAGAATGGCGCTTGACGGCGGCGAGGACGGACTTTCGTTTTACAGAAAAATTGCAGAAATTTGGGTGCCGCATCTGAAACGCGGCGGCACGCTTGCTGTGGAAATCGGCATCGGACAGGGTGACGAAGTTAAAAAGCTTTTAGAAAAAGCAGGACTCGAAAATATCGGGAGCTTAAACGACCTATCGGGAATCGAGAGGGTGGTTTTTGGGACTCTCGGTCAGATATAATATTACCGTAATAAACGAAAAGGAGAATGTTATTATGGCAGACGATAAGACCAAAGCATTAGAAACTGCGCTTTCGCAGATTGAAAAGCAGTTCGGAAAGGGCGCCATTATGCGCCTTGGCGAAAACATGGGAATGGAGGTTGACCACATCTCCACAGGCTCCACGTCACTTGATATGGCGCTTGGAATCGGCGGCTTCCCCAAGGGCCGAATTGTGGAAATTTATGGTCCTGAATCCTCGGGTAAAACAACGCTTGCCCTGCACGCGATTGCCCAGACACAGAAAAACGGCGGAACAGCTGCGTTTATCGACGTTGAGCACGCGCTTGACCCTGTATATTCCAAAAACCTGGGCGTTGATATTGATTCGCTGCTTGTGTCTCAGCCTGACACGGGCGAGCAGGCCCTTGAAATCACCGAGGCACTCGTGCGCTCGGGCGCCATTGATATGGTCGTAATCGACTCGGTTGCGGCACTCGTTCCCCGCGCAGAAATCGAGGGTGAGATGGGCGATTCGCACGTTGGTCTGCACGCAAGACTTATGTCGCAGGCGCTCAGAAAATTGGCAGGCGCCATTTCAAAATCCAACTGTATTGCAATATTCATCAACCAGCTGCGTGAAAAGGTTGGCGTAATGTACGGACCCACCGAAACCACAACGGGCGGCCGCGCGCTCAAATTCTATGCGTCGGTACGTATCGACGTCCGCAGGGTTGAAACCATTAAGGTTAATGGCGAGATGATTGGCTCACGCACAAGGGCAAAGATTGTTAAAAACAAGGTTGCGCCCCCCTTCCGTGAGGCAACCTTTGATATTATGTACGGCACAGGCATCAGCCGCGAGGGCGAGATTGTTGATCTCGGTGTTGAGTATGAGGTTATCAAGCGCTCGGGAGCGTGGTTCTATTATGGTGAAACACGCTTAGGACAGGGCCGCGACAACGTCAAGGTTATCCTTGCCGACAACCCCGACCTTGCAAACGAGATTGAGGCAAAGATTTTTGCCGCCGCGAACCCTGCAAACGACGGAGAGAAAGCAGCAGAGGAAACGATTGCTCCCTCTGCACCGACCGAGGCGCCGGCGACAAGAAGCCGCAGAAAAATCAACATCGACGTTGCGGTTGACGAAGAATGATAATAACCGAAATTAAGCCCTGCCGCAAAAACGAAACACGTGTTGTGGCAGACGGCGAAGAATTCCTGCTCGATACCGACGTTGTGTTGTCGGCAGGATTAAAGGCGGGCGCACAGATAGAAAAGAGCGAGCTTTTTGCGCTTTGTGAAGAGTCGGACTTTTCCCGCGCAAAGTCGCGCGCACTCTGGTATATGTCACGCGCTGACCACAGCAAAAAGGCACTTTACAAAAAGCTCTGTCGCGCCTATCCTGAAAGGGCGGCTGAAGGAGCCGTCGCACGTATGGAGGAAATGGGTCTTATAGACGATTTTCGCTATGCAGAGCGGCTGAGCGCTGCGCTTTGTGATGCCAACGTTTCGGACAGGGAGATTTTGCGAAAACTTTTCGCAAAGGGAGTCCCGTCCGACATAGCAAAGCAGGTGATGGATGCGCTCGCATCAAGCCCCCGGGCGCAGATAACCGAGCTTATTGAAAAGAAATATGCAAGAAAGCTGCAAAGTGAGGACGGCGTGCAAAAGGTGTATGCCGCGCTCATACGAAAGGGCTTTTCGTTTGGCGACGTCAAGGCGGCACTGCGCGAATATTCAGAAAAATTAGATAACTGTGAGGAAGTATAAAATGTCAATTAAGGTGGCAATGGTGTCACTCGGCTGTCCGAAAAATCAGGTCGATGCCGAGCAGATGCTTTACACTCTTCGCGAGGACGGCTTTACGCTCGTTTCGGAGGAGGCAGAGGCCGAGGTCATAATTATCAACACCTGCGGCTTTATAGAAGAGGCCAAGAGTGAGGCGATTGAAAACATAATCGAGGCGGCGCGCTATAAAAGCGAGGGAAATCTTAAACTGCTTGTGGTTACGGGTTGCCTTGCCGAGCGTTACCGCGACGACATAACCGAGGAAATTCCCGAGGTGGATATGGTCGTTGGTATCGGCAGCAACGAAAAAATTGCCGCGCTTATTAAAGAGGCGCTTGGCGGCAAGAAACAGAACTCATATGGCGAAAAGTTTTCGCTTGACCTTGACGGCAAACGTGTTCTGGGCGGTATGCCCTACACCGCGTACATAAAAATTGCAGACGGCTGTGACAACTGCTGCACCTACTGCGCCATTCCGCAAATCCGCGGACGCTTCCGCTCACGCACGGAGGAGAGCATAATTGCAGAGGCGGAGGAATTGGCACGCGGCGGCGTGAGCGAGCTGGTTGTTGTGGCGCAGGACACCACCGCATACGGAATTGACCTTTACGGCGAATACCGTCTTCCCTCACTTCTTAAAAAGCTTTGCCGAATTGACGGCATACATTGGATTCGCACGCTTTATACCTATCCCGATAAGATAACCGATGAGCTGCTCTTCGCAATCAAGGAAGAAGAAAAGCTTTTGCCCTATCTTGATATACCGATTCAGCATTGTAACGACGAGATACTTCGCCGTATGAACCGCAAGGGCACTAAGGCGGAGCTTGAAAAAACGCTTGCCCGCATACGTGAGGTGCTGCCCGACGTTACGCTCCGCACAACGCTGATTACAGGCTTCCCGGGTGAGACCGAGGAGCAGTATGAGGAGCTTTGCGAGTTTGTTAAAAAATGGCGCTTCGACAGGCTTGGCTGTTTCGCCTATTCGGCCGAGGAGGACACCCCCGCCGCGACAATGGCCGACCAGGTGCCGCAACAGACAAAAATTGACCGCGCTGAAAATATAATGGCAGACCAGCTGACAATCGTGTCTGAAAAGAATGCCGAAAAGGTCGACCTCGACACAGAGGTGCTTATAGAGGGTTATGACAACTTTATCCGCTGCTACTTCGGCAGAAGCCCTGCAGACGCACCCGAGGTTGACGGAAAAATCTTCTTTTTAACCGATTCGCCACAGCACATCGGCGAATACGTTAAGGTACATATCAACGATAATATTGAATACGATTTGTTAGGAGAAATGATTTATGAATCTGCCGAATAAGCTTACCGTTGCAAGAATAATTGCAACCCCGATTTTTATGTTCACGATGGTGACGAATTTCACAGGACACTATTTTGCCGCGCTTGTTATTTTCGCGCTGGCTTCCTACACAGATTTTCTTGACGGAAAAATTGCAAGACGCGACGGACTTGTAACCGATTTTGGCAAGTTTTTGGACCCGCTTGCAGATAAGATGCTGACAACCGCAGCCTATCTCGGACTGCTTGAGGCAGGCGCCTGCCCCGGCATCACCTGGATTGTGTTTATCGTCCTCTTCCGCGAGTTTATGATTACGTCGCTCCGTCTTGTTGCGGTGCAGAACGGCACCGTCATTGCCGCAAATATGTGGGGCAAGGCAAAAACTGTCTGCCAGATGGTTGCCATAATCGTGACGCTCTTTGTTGCGGCTATTATTACAACCTTTAACGTATCGACGGCACTTCAGTCAGTGTTTATGGCTCTTATCACCCTGCTCTTGTGGGCATCGGCAGTGCTGACGGTGATTTCGGGCGTTGTTTATATGGTGCAGAATAAGGATGCCTTCCTCGCATCAAAATAATAGTAGACAAAACCGATAAAATATAATATAATGTATTGACAATATAAAAAGATACGTTTATCGGGGAAAGTACCCACACACCCAAACAAGAGAGGGCTCGGCTGGTGAAAGAGTCTTTTGGTGGTGCGGCGAAAATTGCGCCCCGACAGTACGCCGTAGGAAATGACGGCGCGGCAGACACCGTTATCGGTCGCAGAGTTACAAATTGGAGTGGAACCGTGGTATAATACCGCCTCCGTTGCGAAAGCAGCGGAGGTTATTTTTTTGCAAAAGAGAGTGATTTTGTGTTTGATAGAATTAAAGAAGACATAAAGGCCTACCGCGAGCGTGACCCTGCCGCGCGCAGCGCCTTGGAAATATTTTTTCTCTATCCCGGCTTTCGCGCGGTGAGAATGCACCGAAAGGCAAACTGGTGCTATCGCCACAGGCTTTTCTTTCTGGCGCGGTATATTTCACAGCGCGCGGTGCGTAAAACGGGCATAGAAATTCACCCTGCCGCCACCATTGGCAGACGTCTTGTAATCGACCACGGCACAGGTGTGGTAATCGGTGAAACAACCGAAATCGGCGATGACGTTCTGATTTACCAGGGCGTGACGCTGGGCGGAACGGGCAAGGACAAGGGCAAGCGCCACCCCACCATCGGCAACAACGTTATGATAAGCAGCGGCGCAAAGGTTTTGGGACCGTTTAAGGTCGGCGACAATTCGAGAATTGCGGCAGGTGCCGTCGTGCTCGACGAGGTGCCGCCCGATTGCACCGTTGTCGGCGTTCCTGCGAGGGTTGTAAAGCGCAGCGGCATTCGCGTGACACCCATGGACCAGGTGCACATCCCCGACCCCGTATCGCAAGAACTTTGCCGCCTTGAACAAAGAATTAAAGAATTGGAAGGAAGAATGAGCGAAAATGAAGATATTTAACACATTAACACGCACGCGTGAAGAGCTTGTGCCGATTACCGAGGGCGAGTATAAAATTTATGCCTGCGGACCGACGGTTTATAACTTTATCCACATTGGCAACGCAAGACCGCTCTGCGTTTTTGACGTGCTCCGCCGTTATCTTGAATGGCGCGGCAACAAGGTTACCTTTGTTCAGAATTTTACCGATATTGACGATAAAATCATCAAGCGCGCAAACGAAGAGGGTATTACCTTTGAAGAGGTTTCCAAAAAATATATTGAAGAATTCTGGGTTGATGCACACGGACTTAATTTCCGCGAGGCAACAATTCACCCCAAGGCAACTGAAAATATTGATAAGATTATTGAAATCGTAAGCGGTCTTATTGAAAAAGGATTTGCTTATGAGGTTGATGGCGACGTATACTTCAGCCCTGAAAAATTTGAAAGCTACGGCAAGCTTTCCCACCAGCCTCTTGAAGAACTTGAGGCTGGCGCAAGAATTATGGTTGGCGATATCAAGAAAGCTCCTATGGATTTCGCCCTCTGGAAGTCCGCAAAGCCGGGTGAGCCGTATTGGGAGTCACCGTGGGGCCAGGGAAGACCGGGTTGGCATATTGAGTGTTCAGCAATGAACAGACGTTATCTCGGTAACACAATTGATATTCACTGCGGTGGTAAGGACCTTATCTTCCCGCACCACGAGAACGAGATTGCGCAGAGTGAGTGCTGCAATGGTGCACAGTTTGCAAACTATTGGATGCATAACGGATATATCAATGTGGATAATGTAAAAATGTCGAAGTCACTCGGCAATTTCTTCACAGTTCGTGACGTTGCTGAAAAGTATGGTTACGAGCCGATTCGTTACCTCATGATTTCTTCACACTACAGAAGTCCGATTAACTACAGTGTTGATATTATCGAGCAATGCAAGTCCGCACTTACTCGTCTCTATACCTGCCGTGACGGTCTTGATTTTGCTCTTAAAAATGCGGCAGTAGATTCCAGACCAAAGGATTTTGAGGTTAAAAAGACTC
>CALDPI010000198.1 GCA_937912045.1 uncultured Clostridia bacterium | reverse complement strand
GATGGTACTTGCGCTCCATCTCACGATACGCCTTTTTGACCTCCTCGTCGGTGGCATTTCTGTTTATTCCCAAAACCTCATACGGATCCTTCATCTGATATACTCCTTTTAAAAGCATCTTCTAACCCTAAGTATATTATATTACCTAATATGTTTTTAAGCTGCTTTATATTTATTACTTCGAATGCATTTATAGCTTCGTTTATGCACATATAGATATTGCGCTTTGCGCGCTCTTTGCCGTCTTCATACGCTGTCAAAGGGTTGTATCTTCCTAATTTTGCGTCCTCGTCCATATCACACAAGGCGTCGAGCAGATAGATATATTTACCCACACAGTAGCCCAAGCGGCTGAGGGGGCGTTTGTCGCTCTCTTCCCTGCCGCAGAGTGCAAACAGCGTGCCGAGCGCATCGCTTGTTGGGGCGGCGGCCATATCCATATCCTTACAGTCTGCCCTTTCAAGCTCTGCCTGTTTTGTGACGTAGGAATGGACCGCATCCTCCACAAGAGGATATTTCTTTGCCGCCTTTTTGTGCGGACGTGACAGCATTGCCGACAGCAACCAATATGCCGCCTTTTTTATGCCCTTTTCGTCGCAGACGTTATCGAGCACGTTATAATAAACCATTATCACCGATGCGGCGGCGGGAAAATCCAGACTGTTTTCGCTTTCCTTGCAGTAGGTGCATTTTTTAAGGGGATTGCAAACGCAACACCTGCGCTCAGTTTGCGGAATGTCGTCTGCCAACGACATATTTAGTATTGCCAAAAAGGTAAAATCATAACTGAGGGTAAAGCGTGTCAAAAAGCCGTACTCTTTACCGAGGTGGCGGCAAAGCGAGCAATAGACCGCTTTATACATTTCGAACTCCTTTATTCGCAGTTCGGGCTTGTATGCCTTTACATATCCGAGCACAATTATCCCCCCCTTTTTATTATTTTAGCCTTAATGATGACTTTATTAGTTAATAATGTGTAAATTTAGAGCAGCGGCTTTAAAAATTCGCCCGTGTAGGATTCGGCACATTCAGCAATCTGCTCCGGTGTGCCTGTTGCCACAATGGTGCCGCCCCTGTCACCGCCTTCACGTCCCAAGTCGATTATATGGTCGGCAGACTTTATGACGTCGAGATTATGCTCAATCACGAGGACGGTATTGCCGGCATCAACAAGGCGCTGCAAAACCTCGAGCAGACGGTGAACGTCGGCGGTGTGCAGACCCGTTGTGGGTTCGTCAAGAATGTAAATCGTTCTGCCTGTGCCGCGCTTTGAAAGCTCGGTTGCGAGCTTGACACGCTGTGCCTCACCGCCCGAGAGGGTTGTGGCAGGCTGACCGATTTTTATATAACCGAGTCCGACGTCGAACAGGGTTTTTAGCTTTCTGTGAATTTTTGGTATGGATTCAAAGAAGTTCATACCCTCTTCAACCGTCATTTCGAGCACGTCGTGAATGCTTTTACCCTTATATTTTACCGAGAGGGTTTCGCGGTTGAAGCGTGTGCCGCCGCAAACCTCGCATGGAACGTAAACGTCGGGAAGGAAATGCATTTCGATTTTAAGTGTTCCGTCGCCCTCGCAGGCTTCGCAACGTCCACCCTTCACGTTGAAGGAAAATCTGCCTGCGGTATAGCCCTTCATTTTTGCATCCTTGGTGGAGGCAAAAAGCTCACGTATGTCGGTAAACACGCCCGTATATGTGGCAGGGTTTGAACGCGGCGTTCTGCCGATGGGCGACTGGTCGATATCTATTACCTTATCAAGCTGCTCAACACCCAATATTTCCTTGTGAGCGCCCGAAATTTTATGGGCACCGTTAAGCCTTGTGGCAAGCTCTTTATAAAGGATATCGTTAACGAGTGACGATTTACCCGAGCCCGAAACACCCGTTACACAGACAAACTCTGAAAGTGGAATTTTGACATTTATTTTTTTAAGGTTGTTTTCGGCGGCGCCCTTGACGGTTAAGAACTTACCGTTACCCTTACGGCGCACCTTGGGAACGGGAATGCACTTTCTGCCCGAAAGATAGTCTCCGGTTATAGAATCCTTACAGTTTTCAATCTCCTCCACCGTTCCTGCACAGACGACCTCACCGCCGTGGATACCTGCACCGCGACCGATATCAACAACGTAGTCGGCGCTGCGTATAGTATCCTCGTCGTGTTCGACCACGATAACTGTATTTCCAAGGTCACGCAGGCGCTTGAGCGTTTCTATCAGCCTTGCATTATCACGCTGATGGAGACCGATGCTGGGCTCGTCCAGAATATATACAACGCCCATAAGCGACGAGCCAATCTGGGTTGCAAGACGTATGCGCTGACTTTCGCCGCCCGAGAGTGTGCCGGACGAACGCGAAAGGGTGAGATAATCCAGACCGACGCTGTTTAAAAAGCTCAGTCTTTCCTTGATTTCCTTAATTATCGGGTGTGCGATTTTTTCCTGCATATCCGAAAACGAAAGTGTTTCTAAAAATGCAAGTGCATCAACAACCGACATATCACAAAACTGTTTTATGTTTATTCCGCCGACGGTCACGGCAAGTGCCTCAGGCTTTAATCGGGCACCGTCACAGTCAGGACAGGTGCTTTCGGTCATAAGGGTTTCAAGCTCTGTGCGCGAATACTCGCTTGTTGATTCCTTATATCTGCGTTCGACGTTGTTAACAATTCCCTCAAACGCTGCCATATGTGTTCCACCGCCCCACAACGCGCTGCGCGTGAGCTTGAGCTTTTCTTCGCCCGTGCCGTAAAGAAGTGCATTTCTGCCCTCTTTGCTTATATCCTTAAACCTTGTATCCAAGGTGAAGCCGTATTTTTCACCAATGGCGGTAAAATACATTGTGGCGACGGAATTTTCCTGTCCGTGCCAGCCGTTTATACTCCAGCCCATAACCTTGATTGCACCCTCGCGCAGAGTGAGGTTTTCATTCGGCACGACAAGGCGCGGATTGACCTTCATAAACATACCAAGTCCCATACAGGTGGGGCAAGCGCCCATTGGATTATTGAAGGAGAACATTGTGGGGGTCAGCTCGGGTATGTTAATGCCGTGCTCCTCGCAGGCATAGTTCTGTGAAAAAACGAGCTCCTCCCCACCGATAACGTCGATTACCACAATTCCGCCCGAAAGCGCTGCCGCCGTTTCGACACTGTCTGCCAGGCGGCTTTTTATTTCGCTGTTGATTACGAGGCGGTCGATAACGACCTCTATGTTATGCTTTTTGTTCTTTTCAAGCTTAATTTCTTCCGAAAGGTCATATATATTTCCGTCAACGCGGACACGGACGTAGCCTGATTTGCGCGCCGACTCGAACTCTTTTTGGTGCTCGCCCTTTTTGTTATGGGCAACAGGAGCCAGAACCTGTATGCGCGTGCCCTCGCTGAGCGCACAGACGCGGTCAACAATCTGGTCACAGGTTTGCTGACTGATTTCCTTTCCGCAGACGGGGCAATGCGGCACGCCGACGCGTGCGTACAAAAGGCGGAGATAATCATATATTTCGGTAACCGTTCCAACGGTGGAACGCGGATTTTTGGAGGTGGTTTTCTGGTCGATGGATATGGCCGGAGACATTCCCTCAATCGATTCGACGTCGGGCTTTTCCATCTGTCCCAGGAACATACGGGCATAGGAAGACAGGGACTCGACGTAGCGACGCTGTCCCTCTGCATATATGGTATCAAAAGCGAGCGAGGACTTGCCCGAGCCCGAAAGTCCCGTAAAGACAATCAGTTTATCGCGCGGAAGCTCTACGCTTACGTTTTTGAGGTTATGAACGTTTGCGCCTTTTATGATTATTTTATCGTTTGCCATATTCTCCTCCAAATATACATATACAGATATATTTTAACTCATATTTTTTTAAATGTAAATGCTTTTTGTTGGAAAAATTAAGAGGCCCCTTGCGGAGCCTCTTGGTTATTTTCCCTGTCTTAATTTTTCAATGCGGTCACGCAGATAAGCGGCGTGCTCGAACTCGAGCATTTTGGCGGCCAGCTTCATCTCACGCGTGAGACGCAAAATCAGCTGTTCTCGCTCTGCCTTGGTCATATGCGCACCCGGCTTATCCTTTTTGACCTTGTCGGGTACGGCGCCGATTTCAATTATATCGCGCACGCCCTTTTTGATGGTCTGTGGCGTTATGCCGTTATCCTCGTTATATTTCTTTTGAATTTCGCGGCGGCGAAGTGTCTCACGTATTGCGCGCTCCATCGAATCTGTGACGCTGTCGGCATACATAATTACCTTGCCGTTTGCGTTACGCGCAGCGCGTCCCACCGTCTGTATAAGCGAGGTTTCAGAGCGCAAAAAGCCCTCCTTATCCGCGTCGAGAATGGCGACAAGCGACACCTCGGGAATGTCAAGTCCCTCACGAAGCAGGTTAATTCCCACAAGGACGTCGAACTTGCCAAGGCGCAAATCGCGTATAATCTCCATTCGTTCCAT
>CALDPI010000197.1 GCA_937912045.1 uncultured Clostridia bacterium | reverse complement strand
AGGCCGTGACAAATACGGTATTGTTGATCCGGAAGATAAATACGAACTGGAAGAAGAAATCATCACCAAACTGTATGGCTACAAAGACGAAAAAACAGGTAAACGTATCGATTGACATTAAAAGAACTATGGCGGCGTGCTGCCAGTGTACCTACTGCACCGACCTCTGCCCCAGAAATCTTTTAGGCCATCCGATTGACCCTGCACTGTTTATGCGCAACGCTTCAAACACAATGCAGGAAACACCCTATCTCGATGCGGCATATTGCTGCAGCTGCGGCCTTTGCGAGATGTATTCCTGCGGACAGGGTCTCTCCCCGCGCACCTTGCTTGCAGCCGTCAAGGCAGATATGCGCAAGAACGGCCTAAAGCCGATGCCTCCTGAAGACCGACCCATCTCCCCCGCGAGAAGCTATCGCAAGGTCCCGATGAAGCGTCTTGCTGCGAGAATCGGTGTTGAAAAATACAACAAAACCGCACCTATGCTACCCGACGTGCTAAAGCCCAAAACCGTTACGGTTATGCTTTCACAGCACATTGGTGCACCCGCGAGGGCAACCGTCTTCCCGGGGACAGAGGTTAAATGCGGTGACGTAATTGCGGTTGCCGCTGAGGGACTCAGCGTTAACATTCACGCATCGGTGAACGGAACGGTAACCGCCGTTAATGATAAATTTATTAAGATTGGAGTGAAGACCGATGAATAAGGCCTTGGCAATGGTTGAATACAAGACCGTTTCTTCCGGTATGACTGCCGCAGATTTGATGCTCAAAACTGCAGAGGTTGAAATTATCGAAGCAAAGACGGTTTGCCCCGGAAAATATCTTGTGCTTATCAGCGGACTTTTGAGCTCCGTTCGTGCTGCGGTTGACGCCGCAAAGGCACATTACCCCGATATGCTGATTGACAGCTTTGTGCTCGGCAATCCGCATCCCACCATTTTCGATGCGATTTACGGCACCGCTGTGATTGACAATCCCCACGCACTTGGCGTTATGGAAACATATTCCTCCTCGGCCGCTATTGTTGCTGCCGACGTTGCCGCTAAAACCGCCTACGTTGACCTTATTGAGCTGCGTCTGGCACGCGGTATGTGCGGAAAATCCTATCTGCTCTTAACGGGCGAGGTTGCCGCTGTTACCGCCGCTATTGAGCGTGCCGCAAACGAAGCCGGTGAAAACGGTATGTTCCTTGACTCTTCTGTTATTCCCAACCCTGACCCGAAGATGTGGCAGAGTATTTTATAAAAAGGAAGTAACAAAATATGCTTGCTATTGAAAGACGCAACGCAATTATTTCAAGGCTGAATATGGACGGAAAGGTAATCGTTACCGACCTCGCACGTGAGTTTGAGGTTACTGAGGAGACCATCCGCCGCGACCTTGAAAAGCTTGAAAGCGACGGCATTGCGAAGAAGACCTATGGTGGAGCCGTTGCAAATAAGAGCCTTAACGTTGACCTGCCTTCCAGTGTTCGCAAACGCACCAACGTTGAGCTCAAGCAGCGCATGGCGGAAAAAATTTCCACGCTTGTGAGTGACGGCGACTATATTATGGTCGATTCGAGTTCTACTGCACTTTTTGCCGTCAGATGTATGAAATCCAAGCGCAATATAACACTTATTACCCAGTCCATCGAAATTTTGCTTGACCTTGTGGACAAGGAAGACTGGAACGTCTTTTCCACAGGTGGACAGCTGAAGCCGGGTGCCCTCTCTCTTCTGGGCAACACAGCAGAAAAAATGCTGAGCGGCTTCCACGTTGACATCGCCATCTGCTCCGCAAAGGGTATTGATATGGAGATGGGTGTTACCGACTCTAACGAAAAGGACGCTGAAATCAAGCGTGCACTTTTCAGGTCGGCTGACAAGCACGTGCTTGCCATCGACTCTACAAAATTTGATAAAATTGCCTTTATAAAGGTTTTTGACACCGACAACATAGACGTTGTCGTCACCGACAGCAAACCCGACGACAAATGGGTTAAGTTCTTTGAAGATAAAGGCATTGAACTAATTTATTAGTCCACGTGAAAGGAAGCGTTAAATATATGGCACAGTTTTCTGAACAGGAAATCAGAGCGATAGTCAGCAAGGTTATTAATAATATCGACGCACCTGCTGCAAGCGCAAACAGCTTTGACAGCACACAGTTTGAAGGCAGAAAGCTTATCGGTATTTTTGATGATATGAACAAGGCAATCGAGGCGGCAAATGCCGGCTATAAGGCTGTTCGCGCAATGCAGGTTGAAGAGCGCGAAAAGATTATCACAGAAATCCGCAGACTCACCCGTGAGGAAGCGCCCATTATGGCTCGCATCGGCGTTGCCGAAACAAAAATGGGCAAGGTTGAGCACAAGCGTCTTAAGCACATTCTCGTTGCCGACAAAACACCCGGCACAGAGGACATTATCTCTAATGCCAAGACGGGTGACAACGGTCTCACCCTTATCGAGATGGCTCCCTTCGGCGTTGTTGGCGCAATTACGCCCAGCACCAACCCGAGTGAAACGGTTATCTGCAACAGCATTGGTATGATTGCCGCAGGCAACGGTGTTGTTTTCAATCCCCACCCCGGCGCTATTGCAACCTCTAACTACGCTGTTGACCTTGTTAACCGAGCAAGCCGCAACGCAGGCGGACCCGAGATTCTGGTTGCCTCTATGGATAAGCCCACACTCGAATCTGCCGACGTTATGTATAAGCATCCGCTTATTCGTCTTTTGGTCTGCACAGGCGGACCCGGCGTTGTTCGTGCGGTGCTCTCTTCGGGCAAAAAAGCTATCGGCGCGGGCGCAGGTAACCCCCCTGTTATTGTTGATAACACTGCCGACGTTAAAAAGGCTGCTAAGGATATTATTGACGGCTGCACGTTTGACAACAATCTTCCCTGCATTGCAGAAAAGGAAGTTTTCGCATTCGCTGATATTGCAGACGAGCTGATTGCAGGAATGCAGCAGAACGGTGCTTATAAAATCACCGCCGCACAGGCTGACGAGCTTGCTAAAATCGTTCTCGTAAACAAGACCGACAAGTCGGGCAAGACAAAGGTTATTGTCAACCGCGACTGTGTTGGCCGTGATGCCGACGTTCTGCTTGCAAAAATCGGTGTTAAGGTTGGCAAGGAGGTTCGCTGCATCATTTGCGAAACCGACTTCTCACACGATTTTGTTCAGCACGAGCTTATGATGCCCATTCTTCCCATTGTACGTGTCAGAAATATTGACGAGGCTATTGACCTTGCCGTTAAGGCAGAGCATGGTTGCCGTCACACCGCACATATGCATTCTAAGAATATTGACCATCTCTCTCGCTTTGCAAGAGCGGTTGAAACCACAATATTCGTTAAAAACGCACCTTCCTACGCAGGTATCGGCTTCGGCGGCGAGGGTCACACAACCTTCACAATCGCAGGCCCCACAGGCGAGGGAATCACATCGGCACGCAGCTTTACCCGTCAGCGCCGCTGTGTAATGGCAGACAGCTTCCGCATTATATAAGAGGTGTAAGATATGGCTTATGATAAAGATTTTGTTGCCGAGATTGTAGGCAAGGTTGTTGCTGAATACAGCAAAACCGCAGGCGACGGTGTTCCGGTTGGCGTTTCAAACCGCCACATTCACCTGTCCAAAGCCGACGTTGAGACCCTCTTCGGCAAGGGCTACGAGCTGACACCCTTTAAGGATCTGTCACAGCCCGGACAGTATGCCTGCAAGGAGCTTCTGACCATTGTCGGTCCTTCCCTGCGTCCTATTGAAAAGGTTCGCGTTTTGGGACCTGTCAGAAATGCTTCACAGGTTGAGATTTCCCGTACCGACTCCTACGTGCTTAAGGTCAAGGCGCCGGTTCGTGAATCGGGTGATATCGGTGGCAGCGCACCAATTACAGTTATTGGACCAAAGGGAACCGTAACACTTAAAGAGGGCTGCATTATTGCAAACCGCCACATTCATATGCACACGTCGGACGGCACACGCTTTGGCGTTAAGGATGGCGACTACGTAACCGTTCACGTAAACGGCGAGCGCCGCACAACCTTCTATGACGTTCAGGTGCGTGTGAGTGACAAGTTCCAGCTTGAGATGCACGTTGATACCGACGATGCAAACGCAGCAGGCATTGGAAACGGCGCGATTGTTACAATCGAAAAATAAAAATTTAAAGCGGTGCTCGGCACCGCTTTTCTTTTTGCGAAAATTTTTCGGAAAATTCTTGACAAGGGTTTTCTGTTCTTGTATCATATATTTAGGAGTTGATATTATGACAGTAACAGAACTCAGCAAACTGACAGGCTATGCTATTTCTACGGTTTCCAAGGCACTTTCGGACAGTGACGAAATCAGTCCCGAGGCAAAGGAAAAAATACTCAAGGTTGCGCGTGAAACGGGCTATTATGACAAGGTGCTTAAGCGCAAGAAGCGCATTGGTGCGCCCAAAACGGTTGGCATCATCAGTGAGGATTTGAGCGATGCAAGAACCATTCGCAACCTCTGCCGTGAGCTTGATAAGCGCGGTGTTGCGTCGGTTGTTTCCATCTGCGGCAACGCCACAGAGCTATTATCACAGTTTTTGTGCGTGGACTGTGTACTTTTTATGGACAAGGAAATCGGCACGTGTGCTGTTCCCTCTCTCACCTTTAACGGCGACGTTTACAGCACGGCCGATGCCCTTTGTGACGGTGTGCCCGAAAAGGCAGAAGAGCCCGAAGACGAAAACTTTTCCACCACACGCAAAAAAGACGATATTTGGTTGTTTTAAAAAATGCAGATTAACATTACAGGCGGCACGGTTGATTTATCGGGCGAGCCTATTCTAAAGGACATAAATTTTGAAGTTAATACCGAGAGCAGAATCGGTATCGTGGGACGAAACGGATGCGGCAAAACGACGCTTCTGCGTCTGCTTGCAGGCGAGCTGCAATTAGCGCCGACCGACACCCCGGCGGATAACCGTTTTGTGATTTCGGGCAAGCCCACCATAAAGATGCTACATCAGATGGCATTTTCCGACAACACGGTTTCTATGGTGGACGAAATCCGAAAAGCCTATTCTGATATTCTCTCGATGAAGGCGCGGCTTGACACCCTTACAGAGCTGATGGGCGAGGGTGACAATGCCGACGCAATTTCGGAGTACACCACACTGCTTGAGCGTTTTACAAACGCAGGCGGCTTTTATTTCGAAAAGGAATATGAGGCGGCTATCCGCAGCTTTGGTTTCACTGAAGAGGACAAGCACAAGCCGCTTTCCGATTTTTCGGGTGGTCAGCGCACCAAGATTGCCTTTTTAAAGCTGCTTTTGTCCAAGCCCGACCTTCTGCTCCTTGACGAGCCGACCAACCACCTTGATTTAGAGGCGGTTGCCTGGCTTGAGGAATATCTTATAAACTACAAAAAGGCTTTTGTTGTCGTATCGCACGACCGAATGTTTCTTGACCGTACGGTAAACGTGATTTATGAAATCGAGCGCGGAAGATGCACGCGCTTTGTCGGCAATTACACCGAATTTACCGTGCAGAAAAAGCTGCTCCGCGAGCAAAGGGCAAAGGAATATGCCGCGCAGCAGCGCGAAATTGAGCATCTGGAGGGCCTTGTTGAACGTTTCAGATACAAGGCGACCAAGGCGGCAATGGCACAATCCAAGCTCAAGCAGCTTGAAAGGATTGAGCGCATTGATGCACCTGAGGCCGACGACGTCCGCACCTTCCACGCTAAAATTGAGCCGTCTATACGCTCGGCACGCGACGTTCTCAGTGTTCAGAAGCTTGTTGTGGGATATGACCGTCCGCTTTCGACCGTAAGCTTTGACCTGCGCCGTGGTGAGCGCATCGGTGTTGTGGGAGGCAACGGTCTTGGAAAGTCCACCCTGCTTAAGACGCTTGTAGGCAAGGTGCCGAAATTGGGCGGCGAATATTATTTTGGCGGCGCTGTGAAAATCGGATATTTTGACCAGCAATTAGCTGAGCTTTCGGGCAACCAAACGGTGCTCCAGAATTTTCAGTCGGCCTTCCCCCACGTCAGCGACTTTGAGGCGCGCAAACAGCTTGGCGCCTTTCTTTTCACCAAGGAAGAGGTTTTTAAAACCCTTTCAATGCTGTCGGGTGGCGAGCGCGTGCGACTCTCCCTTTGCAAGCTGTTTATGGAGCGGCCCAACGTTTTAATCCTGGACGAGCCGACCAACCATATGGACATCATCGGCAAGGAAACGCTGGAGGAACTGCTTCTCTCGTACGAAGGCACCCTCATATTTGTATCGCACGACCGATATTTTGTGCGCAAGCTTGCAACCAAGCTACTTGTCTTAACCGACGGCGTTTCGGAATTTTATGAATACGGCTATGAACAGTATGAGGCGGCAAAAACAAAGGCTCTGCCACAGGAAAGTGTAGCCGAGCAGACCTCACCCAAGCAGAAAAAGTCATATACAACGCCTGCAAAAGAGCGCTCACGATGTGAGAGGGCGCTTTTAAAGGCGGAGGAAAAAATCGCCCTGCTTGAGCAAAAAATCGAAGGCATTCGTGAAGAGATGTCAACCCCCGAAATTGCAAGTGATTATCTTAAGCTGTCAGAGGCACAGTCCGAGCTAGACGCGCTTTTGGAAGAACTCTCTGTTGCCATGTCCGAATGGGAAACAGCGGCGGAAAGACTGGAAGAGCTTAAATAACAAAATCCCTATCCAACGGAACGTACTCTTAAGGACAAAACGCCTAAAAAAGCAAATTTTTGCGGTCTAATGTGTTAAAAAGACACGGTATGCGTCAGCATTACCGTGTCTTTTTGTCTGTTATCCCACTAAAAATTTATCTTTTTTAGGTGCTTTGCAGTTTTGTAACATAAAAATTTGTTCTACTCTCGAAGCCGACAAACCGCAGAAATACTTTGTGTCTTTCAAGGTTTGAGGCAAAGAGATTGGGCAAATTTTTGTTCCAAAACCGATTGGTCCTTAAGAGTACGTTCCGAATTTTTTATTATGAATTATAAAGCTTTTCACTTGTGAAGTGCGGGTCGGTGGTGATGTTCATTCGCATTTTTCTGAGAATCGACTCGTCGCCCGAATTCAGAATGTGGGTTGAATGAATTTCGCATCCGCGTAGTTTCGGCAGCTGCTCTACCGCGCGTTTTACGGTGGGGTCTGTGACGGCGCAGATGTAAAGTGCAGAAAGCACGTCGTCGGCCTTGAGCACACTGTTGCTGGTCTGACTTCCGCCGAGAAGCTCGTTTTTAAGGGACAAAAGCGGCTCAAGCACGGCAGGACTCATAAGCAACGTAGATTTTGGAATATCGGCCAACACCTTGATGCTGTTGAGCATTGCACCGCTCGACGCACTCATAAGTGCGGTTGCCTTGCCTGTGATAACTCTGCCATCGGGAAGTTCGATTGCGGCGGCAGGAACGTTTCCGCAGGCGGCACTCTTTCGTCTTGCAGGGAGCACAACGGGGCGCTCGTCTGCGCTGATGTCAAGCTGTTCCATTATGCTGCGGATTTTTTCGACCGTTTCCGGTGTTTCCTTACCCTGCTTCTGGTCCGAAGCGGCGCGGAAATATCTGCGCAGAATTTCCTGTCTGCTTGCTTCACAGCAGGCATCCTCGTCATAAATGCCGTAGCCTGCCATATTAACACCCATATCGGTCGGGCTGCAATAAAACTTATCATTACCCGTAATCTTTGTGAGAATTCTGTGGACGATGGGGAAAGCCTCAACGTCGCGGTTATAGTTTACGGTGGTCTCGCCGTAATACTCAAGGTGGAACTGGTCAATCATATTGACGTCCTGCAAATCGGCCGTTGCCGCCTCATACGCGAGGTTTACAGGGTGCTTTAAGGGCAGATTCCAGATTGGGAAGGTTTCGTACTTGCCGTAGCCCGCGGTGATGCCACGCTTTGATTCGTGATAAACCTGTGACAAGCAGGTGGCAAGCTTTCCGCTGCCGGGGCCGGGAGCC
>CALDPI010000196.1 GCA_937912045.1 uncultured Clostridia bacterium | reverse complement strand
GCAATGCCCTGACCGTGGCGTTTGACCCGGACTACGAGTCCATTCAGGGCGGCACCACGGAGAAGGAAGTGGCTCTGCTGGTCAGCCGTCTGCGGGCGATCACCGGCGAACCCGGCGCAAATCTGTTTATTGAGTACAGACCCGGTCTGGCAACGCCGCTGCAGATCAGCAAAAAAGAAGATGTGGAAAAACTGAAGGAAATGATCCTGGCCCAGGGCGGAATGCCCGATATCTGTGACAACACGGCCCTCCTGCCCACGGCCCCCTGCATCCGGCCGGTATCGGCCCCAGAAAGCGGCTGGCTTTCCGCCACAGACGGTGTGGCCCTTGGCATGGCTGCCCAGAAAATGGGGGCCGGGCGCATGACAAAAGATGATGTGATTGACCCCGCTGTGGGCTTTATCATGAAAAAGCGCATTGGAGACCGGGTGGAGAAAGGCGAAGAAATTGCCATTCTTGTGGATGGGGTTACAAAGCTGGGAAAAATCCAGTTCACCTCAAAGGAGGAGTTTCGGTCGGAAAATCTTCGTAAAATGCTCATAGCAATGAACGAGGATATTCGCGTTATCATCATAAAGCTTGCAGACCGACTGCACAATATGCGCACAATCGACGTAATGACCGACACAAAGCAGAGGGAAAAATCTCTCGAAACGTTGGAAATTTTTGCGCCCATAGCACACCGCCTCGGTATCAGAGCACTTAAGGAAGAGCTTGAAGACCTCGCCATTATGCATCTCGACCCCATCGCCTATCACGAGGTTGAGGAGCTTTTGTCACTCAAAAGCCAGCAGCGTCAGGAGGTCCTCTTTACAATACGCGAAAGGATAGAGGAGCATCTGCACGAGGTCCTGCCGGAAACAAACATCACAATCGAAAGCCGCGTAAAATCAATACACGGCATATATAGAAAAATGTACGTCCAGGGCAGAGATTTTGACGAAATTTATGATATCTATGCAGTGCGTATCATCGTTGATACCATAGCCGATTGCTACAATATTCTCGGCATTATGCACGATATGTTCCGCCCGATACCGAACAGATTTAAGGACTATATATCGACACCCAAGCCCAATATGTATCAGTCACTCCACACTACTGTAATCAGCCGCGAGGGTATTCCGTTTGAAATACAAATCAGAACCTATGAAATGCACCACACGGCAGAATACGGAATTGCGGCGCACTGGAAATACAAAGAGGGCATCAGCCGCGACGACAGAAAGATGGAAGAGCGTCTTTCCTGGGTAAGACAGATTCTTGAGGCACAAAATGACGATGAAAACGGCATTGACATCGTTCAGACCATAAAAACCGACCTCGCCCAAGACGACGTCTTTGCCGTTACACCAAAGGGCGACGTCATAAATCTCCCCGTTGGCTCAACCGTCGTCGACTTTGCCTTTGCAATACATTCGGCCGTCGGAATTCGAATGGTCGGCGCCAAGGTTGACGGGCGCATCGTTCCACTCAACCACACCGTTAAAACGGGTGAGATTATTGAAATTATCACAACCAACCAGCAAAACCACGCCCCCAGCCGTGACTGGCTTAAAATCGCCGTCACCAACCAGGCAAAATCCAAAATCCGCAGCTGGTTTAAAAAGGAACGCCGAGCAGAGAATATTGAAACGGGTAAAACCGAGCTGGAGCGTGAGTTCTCCCGCAACGGTATAACCCTGCCCGACGCGGAAATGGAAAACTTTATATTAGACCTTGCCAAAAAGCAGCACCTCTCCTCCGCGGAGGATTTTTATGCCGCAATCGGATATGGGGGAGTACTGCTTTCAAAGATAATGCCGCGCATAAAGGATGATTATCAGGCACTCATAAAGGCCTCAAAGCCTGTGCGAATTGAGGACGTTGTAAAGCCTGCAACCCACAGTAAATCCTCAAACGGTGTCGTGGTAGAGGGTATTGACAACTGCCTTATTAAGCTTTCAAAATGCTGTTCACCGCTTCCGGGGGACGACATAATCGGCTTTATAACACGCGGACACGGTGTTTCCATTCACAAGCGTGATTGCAGCAACGTGCCGAAGGATATAAGCCAATCACAAGAACCGGAGCGCTGGGTCGCTGCCGGCTGGAACGATATTCCCAACAGCGAATATTTTGCGGCAACCTTGCAGATTTCGGGCATAAACCGCGACGGAATGGTGCTTGACGTCACATCGGCACTTTACAATATGAAGGTAACCGTCCACGCCATAAATGCGCGCAGCACAAAGGACGGCAACAGCATCACAACCGTAACACTCAAAACCGCAGGCAAAGAGCATTTGAAGAGCATAATGGACCGCCTCGGCAAGCTTTACGGTGTGTACAGCATAGAAAGGATTCATCAGTAATGAAGGCAATTATTCAGCGTGTGAAAAGCGCAAGCGTTACAGAAAGCGGTGTCGTCAGCGGCAAAATAGAGCACGGCTTTTTAATTCTTTTGGGCGCACAGGATGGTGATACAAAAGAAAAGGCAGAGCTGCTTGCTAAAAAAACGGCGCTGCTTCGCATCTTCCGTGACGAGCAGGATAAAATGAACCTGTCCCTTTTGGACGTCGGCGGAAGTGCGCTTGTCGTTTCAAACTTCACCCTCTGTGCCGACGTGCGCAAGGGCCACCGCCCGTCATTCATAAACGCAATGGAGCCTGTCGGTGCCGAAGCGCTTTATGAATACTACTGCGAATGCCTTAAAAAAGAGGGCATAGGGATTGTCGAAAAGGGCGTATTCGGCGGAGATATGGAGCTTGATATAAAGGCTTACGGCCCCGTCACAATAACGCTCGACACTGATATCTGGAGTAAATAGTATGAACATAATCACAGAGTCACAAGGACAGCTTGGCGCCAACTGTTATATGGTGTCAACCGACGATGCGGCATTGCTGATAGACGTTTTTGCCCTGACAGACACAGTGCGAAAATTCATAAAGGACAATGCAGGCAAGCAGATGCTGATTTTAGCAACACACCGCCATTTTGACCACGTTGCAGGCATATATGATGCACGTCTTTTGTCGGGTGCCGCCGTTGCTATCGGCAGACAGGACAGGGCAGGGCTTGAAAGCAGAGAGGAAAGTCTTTCTTCAATGTTCTCCCTCCCACAGACCGAGTTTTCGCCCGACTATCTTTTAGAAGATGGCGATGTAATAAATCTTGGCTCCATGGCCATCCGCGTGATGCATACACCTGGGCACACAGTGGGCTCCGTTTGTTATTTGCTCGAAAACGTCATCTTCAGCGGCGATACACTCTTTAAACAGTCGGTGGGCAGAACAGACCTCCCCACAGGCAGCAGGGAAGAGCAGTTAAGGTCGCTTGGAAAACTGTTTTCACTAAACGGTGATTATACCGTATATCCCGGGCACGATGCCCCAACAACATTATCCTATGAAAGAAGTTATAACCCGTATATATGATTTTAGCCGTCAAAAATAATAAGTTCAATTACGAGCTTGAAAAGCTTTGCCGTATCTATCTGCCATTTGAGAAGATTGAAATTGTAGATACAGAATGTGGTGCGGAAAATATTGCAGTTGCCCGTCTTACAAAGGGGGAGAGGGAAACCACCCTTTATGCCTCGCTGTGCCTTGACGGAAAAAAGGCCGAGCACACAGCCTTCGTGCCGAACAGTGCGGAGGATTATGATGACCGCTGCGAGCTGACCCTTGCCACACAGCTGCTTTACTGCTTTTATGATATAACAGGCTATATTTCCCCCTGGGGAATTTTAACGGGTGTTCGCCCCGCAAAGCTGTTTTCGCGCCTCTCTGCCGATATGGGAGTTGACGGCGCAGAGGAATATTTTAAAAACACGCTTCTCGTGTCGGACAAAAAGATTTCACTTTGCAAGGCAACGAGAAAGGGCGAGGAAGAGATAACGTCTTTGTCCCGTCCCGAGTCATACAGCCTTTATATTTCGGTGCCCTTCTGCCCGAGCAGATGCACCTATTGCTCCTTTGTTTCACATTCGGTGGAGCACGCAAAAAAGCTCATACCGCAGTATGTCGAGCTGCTGTGTGAGGAACTTAAAATCACCGCAAAATACGCAAGGGAGAACGGTCTTCGACTCGAAACGGTGTATATGGGCGGCGGCACACCCACCACGCTGAGCGCACAGCAGCTGAAAACGGTGCTCACAACCGTTTTTGACTGCTTTGATACCTCTCACCTCAGAGAACTAACGGTAGAGGCGGGCCGACCCGACACCATAACCGAAGAAAAGCTTTCGGTTTTGAAGGCAATGGGCGTAACAAGAATCAGCATCAATCCGCAGACAATGAACGATGATGTCCTTGCTGCTATAGGCCGATGCCACACCGCAAAACAAACAGAGGAAGCCTTTTCCCTCGCACGAAGGGTGGGCTTTGATAATATAAATATGGATTTAATCGCAGGACTTCCAAGCGATACGTATGAAAGCTTTTGCGATACCCTCTCAAAAATCACACGCCTCGCACCCGAAAGTGTGACGGTGCATTCCCTTTCAATGAAAAGGGCATCGGCACTCAGCACGGGCGGCATCCTGCCCGACACCGAAAAAGGCAAGGAAGCGGCAAAAATGGTGGAAACCGCAGAAAAAGTGCTCGCACAAAACGGAATTGTGCCATACTATATGTATAGACAGAGCAAAACGGTGGGTAACCTTGAAAATGTGGGTTATGCAAAAAGTGGCTTTGAATGCCTTTATAATGTTTATATAATGGACGAAACGCACACAATATTAGCCTGCGGCGCATCGGCCGTTACGAAGTTGCGCCAGCCGTGCGGAAGCTATATAGAGCGCATTTTCAACTATAAATATCCGTACGAATACATCACCCGTTTTGACGAACTTATGGATAGAAAGGCGAGAATCGGAGAGTTTTATGAAACTTACGGCAGAATACATCAATAAGCGCGCAAAAGAGGATATAAACGGCTTCGTGGCAGAGGCGGAAAAACGCTACCACGACGAGATTTATTCTGTTGCACGCACTGTGGCAGAGGATAAAAACAAAAAAATCATAATGATTGCGGGACCCTCAGGCTCGGGCAAGACCACAACGGCACATATACTGTGTGACTATTTGTTGTCACTCGGCAAGCGCACAGAGGTTGTGTCGCTTGACGATTTTTATCTCGACTGCGAAAAGGTGCCGCTTAATGACGAGGGCGAGTTGGATTATGAAACGGTGCATTCGCTCGACATTCCCGAGATTAACAGGTGCTTTTATGAGGCTGTTAACAACGGCTGTACCGAGGTGCCGCTTTTCTCCTTTGCAGAGCAAAGACGGAAAGCCGAGCGTAAAAGCATTGATATAAGGGACGGCGGACTGCTCATTGTCGAGGGGCTGCACGCACTAAACCCCCTGCTTTGCGAAAGCCTGCCTAAAGAGAATATTTATAAAATTTATATAAGCGTAAACCGTGCAATATTTAACGAAAAGGGCGAAAGACTGCTCTCAAGCAGACAGATGCGCCTTGTAAGAAGAATGTCGCGCGACGATATATACAGAGGCGCAAGCCCACAGAAAACACTCTGCGTGTGGGATGACGTCATAGCGGGCGAGGAGAAGCATCTTTACGGCTTCAAGCCCACCGCCGACCGTCAAATCACCACCCTGCACGAGTATGAGCCCTGCATTTTTAAGGAACGCGTGCTTGGGCTTTTGTCACAGATAGATAAAGACAACGAGGATTATGATTACGTCGTGGCAACGGCCAAAGGACTGTCTGCGTTTTGTCACGTGGCAGAGGACGTTGTCCCACAAGAGTCGCTGATTCGCGAGTTTATACGCGGTGGCAAGTACGAGTAACCCTTGTTTTTCTTGAAAAAGGGTCGGTTTTATGTTATATTAATAAAAAAGCGAGAGGAAGATTTTTTATGGATTTTTTTGATGACGTTATAAATAAAACGCGTGACGCATTGGACGTTGCATATAAAAAGACCAACGATGTTGTTTCCATACAAAAACAAAAGTTTGATATCGCCTCTATGGAGTCTAAGCTTTCAAAGGATTTTGAGGCACTCGGCAAAGCCTGCCTGCCTTTCATAACAGAGGGTAAAGAGGTTTCCGCGGAGGCAAAGCTTATGGCAGAGGAAATCCTCAAAAAACAGGCCGAAATTGAAGAGGCAAGAAATCAGGTGCTCTTGGCACAGGGCAAAAAAATCTGCAAAAAGTGCGGAATTGCCAACGTGTCAGAGGCACATTTCTGCTTTGCCTGCGGCGAAAGCTTTATTGACGAAAACTAATTTTTAAAAACGCCCGACGGTGTATTCTGGGCGTTTTTTTAGTGTGAGGTTGTTTTATGAAAACTTTTAAAATCGGCGTAGTAATCGCAGACGATATGGAGTATGCACCGCTGAAGCGTGAGGGCGGCGAGGAATGTGCATATTTTGGCCGCGACGGACACGTTTTCACCTTTACAGAGGGCGATAAAAAAATTGTGCTTAGGACTGTCTGCTGCGGAATTGGCAAAACCAACGCTGCCGCCGCCGCAATGCATCTTATAGATAACGGCTGTAATGCCATATTGAATACCGGCCTTTCAGGCGGTATGAGCGGCATTTTGCGCGGTCAAATCACACTGCCCGACAAATATACGGAGTACGATTTTGATTTAACACCGCTTGGATACAAAAAGGGTGAAAAGCCCTCGCAGAAGTACGTGTATGAAGCCGACAGCGAACTGCTGTCATATTTTAAAGACCTGTTGCCAAATGCCCGCATAGGTATGGCGGTAACGGGTGACCGCTTTGTAAGCGACGATACACTTCGCGCCGAGCTTATGGCGGATTATTCCCCCGTCAGCTGCGATATGGAGTCGGCATCGGTTGCATCGGTTTGCAGCATGGCAGGCGTGCCGTTTTTGGCGCTCAGACGTGTCTCGGACGATGCAGGTGCAGATGCTTCCGCGTCCTACCGCGATATGAACGAAAACGAAAGCTTTGACCTCGCACCCTTTGTGCTCGGTGCGGTTAAGGGAATGTTTAAATTTGATAACTTCTTTTGTTGAGGTTTAAAATATGCCAAAAAGAAAACAGCAAAGCTTTGTAGAGGGTGCGCTCGTCCTTGTGGTTGCCACCGCGCTTGCCAAAATTATCGGCGCACTCTTTAAAATTCCGCTCAATAATATAATAGGTGACCTGGGCTTCGGATACTATTCCTCCGCCTATGATTTGTTTCTGCCCATTTACGGTATCTCCATGACGGGGCTTCCAATGGTCGTGTCACGAATGGTGGCAGAACGCGTGGCAGAGGGTCGGCATCTTTCGGCAAAACGGGTGTTTTCTGCCGCGTTCACAGCCTTTACCCTCGGCGGAATTATTCTGACGGTCTTAATGCTTTTGCTAATCAAACCGTTTTTAGCCCTTACAGATATGACAGGCTCCTCGCTTTACAGCCTGCTGGCAATAGCGCCTGCGTGGTTTTTCTGCTGTGTAATATCGGCATACAGAGGCTATTATGAGGGCTATGGTAATATGTACCCCACCGCCGTGTCGAATATAATAGAGGCGGCCTGTAAGCTCATCTTCGGTTACACCCTCGCATATATAACAGTAAAGCAGAGCGGCAACGTGGCATATGCCGCCGCAGCGGCAATTTCCGGTGTCACAATAGGGGTGCTTTTGGCAACCCTCGTTACAATGCTTTATCATAAGCTTAAGGGCGTTAGCGTGCAGGAAAGCGAGTTATCCGCCTGCCCCGAAACAGAGAAAAGACGCGATATTTTAAAAATGCTTCTTTTCCTGTCCGTACCCGTTGTAATCAGCTCCTTTGTTACAAACGTTGCCTCACTTGTTGACGTAATGACGGTCAAGTGGCAGCTGGGCGAATTAATGGAGGAGCACGGCGCACTTTTAGAAAATATGTACAGCGCATCAATAGAGGATTATAACAGCGCCGCCCATAAATTTCTCTCGGGCGAAACACTTCCAACCTTTCTTTACGGCGTGCGCAGCAAAA
>CALDPI010000195.1 GCA_937912045.1 uncultured Clostridia bacterium | reverse complement strand
CAACACCTACAAACATCTCAACAAAGTCGGAGCCAGAAATCGAAAGGAAAGGCACGCCCGCCTCGCCTGCAACCGCTCTGCCAAGCAGAGTTTTACCCGTTCCGGGAGGGCCAACAAGCAAAACGCCCTTAGGAATTCGTGCGCCAAGCTCATTAAACTTCTTGGGGTTTTTAAGGAATTCAACAATTTCCTCAAGCTCGGCCTTTTCTTCATCAGCACCTGCAACGTCAACAAAGGTGGTTTTCTTACGGTTGCTGTTCTTTCTAATACGTGCCTTGCCGATGCCCATCGTTCTGTCGCCGCCCATGGACTGATTCATTCTCTTCATAATGAAAATCCAGAAAAGAATCATAATTCCAAGGGTGAGGACTGTTGGAAGCAGACTAACGAGCCAAGAGGTTTCATTGCCGCGTTTATAGTTATATTTTATAACCTTGTCGGTTCCGCGGTTTTCGGCATTAATCTTAAGGACCGCCTCGTTAACGTCGTTATAAAATATCGATGCGTCTGCAACGGTATAGGAATATGCCTTACCGTCATCACGGCGAATATACTTGAATTCACCCGTGTAAAGATTAAGCTCATATTCCGAAATCTCGTTATTGACCACCATATCGACAATCTCATAATACTCGGTTTCGTTTTGGCGGTTCATACTGAACATTACCGCCGCAATCGAAAAAATAAGCACAATCGGAATGCCGATATACAAAATTATGCTTTTTAAATTTTTACTCAAAAGAGCACATCCTTTCAGTTAACACTCATATACACTTCGCTTTAAAATGCCCAGACAAGGCAAATTGCGATAATATTCATCATAATCCAAACCATAGCCGACAACAAATTCATCCGGAATTTCTGCGCCTACATAGTCTGCTTTAATATCAGCCGTTCTTCTTGAAGGCTTATCAAGGAAGGTGCAAATTCTTATGCTTCTGGGGTTGCGACCCTCCAAAAACTTTTTAAGATTATAAAGCGTATTGCCAGAATCGAGAATATCCTCAACAATCAGTAAATCATATCCCTCAAGGTCGATATCAAGGTCCTTAAGTATTTTAACCTTTCCTGAGCTTTCTGTTCCCGAACCGTAAGAGGAAACCGCCATAAAATCAATTTTGCAATTAATTGTGATGCTGCGCATTAAATCGGCCATAAAAACAATAGAGCCCTTTAATACGCTGACAAGCAACAAATTCTTATCCTTATAATCCTCGCTGATTCTGGCTGCAATATCTTTTACCATAACAGGAACACTCATAGGGCAGAACCCTTTTGATACTAATTTATCTAAATCACTTATTACTTTATAATTTTGGGCAATTAATTTTTGTAGCATTTTACTAAATACGTGGGCTGTTCCTTCAGCATCATAATCTGCTCTATGGTGTGCATCTTCATCCCATGGAACATCATATCTTTTTACTAATGCACTTAGCCCATGTTTATTAAGTTCAGGATCTAATGCACGTGATAATTCTAAAGTATCTATTACACAGTTTTTAAATTCACCTAAATTATATTTTTTACAGTACATTTCAATAAATGATGTATCAAATTTAGCATTATGCG
>CALDPI010000194.1 GCA_937912045.1 uncultured Clostridia bacterium | reverse complement strand
TAGCAATCCTCCTAAAAGTTAAATTTCTATACTATTATATAATCAAGAACAGAATTAGTCAACATAATTCTGCGGCATATCATCATTAGTATAACTATCATTTTCATAATGCAATTCGAAAATATGGTCCAGATGACTTTGTTTATGAAATTATTGAAGACGGAATAAAAACAATTGACGAACTAAATCAAAAAGAAATGTATTGGATTAATTATTATAATTTTCTGCAAAAAAGGCGACTTTTTCCATTTGATGGAACCGCATTTAGTTGTCGGAGGATATATAGCGTGTGATAATGTGATTTCGCATGCGCAAAAGGTTCAACCATTTCTACCTTTGCAACCCTTGCAACACAAACAGGCGGCAAGTGCTACACATCTGCCGCATCACTGGATGTTTCAGAATTTGTTTCGGATATTATTGAAGTAATTGAAAAAACAATATATTTTTGTAAAAAAATGCTTTACAACCGCTCGTTGATATGGTATAATAAATAAAAATTGGCGGTGATTGAAAATGAAATATGTTATTGATAATGATTTACATATACACTCGAAGCTTTCTTTATGTTCAAATGATCCCGAACAGAACTGCGAAAGAATTTTGCAATATGCAAAAGAGAACGGTTTAAAAACTATATGTGTAACCGATCATTTTTGGGATGAAGCTGTTGAGGGTGCATCTGAATGGTATTCGAAACAAAATTACCAACATATTGCATCTGCAAAGCCTTTACCCCAGGCCGAAGGCATTCGTTTTCTGTTTGGATGCGAAACCGAGCTTAACAGAAATCTGACAGTTGGATTATCAAAAGAAAAATACAATTTATTTGATTTTATAATTATTCCTACTACGCATTTTCATATGAAGGGCTACACTTTGTTTGAAGAAGAAGCGGCGAGTGAAGCGAATAGAGCAAAAGCCTGGATAAAACACTTTGATGCCGTACTTAATATGGACTTACCTTTTCATAAGGTAGGTATTGCGCATTTGACTTGTGGGTTGATTGCTCCGACAAGAGAAGAATATCTAGAAGTTTTAAAATTAATACCTGAAGATGAAATGAAGAGGCTTTTTAGCCGAGCGTCAAAACTTGGAGTTGGCATAGAACTCAATGCGGCAGACTTGAAATTTACGGACCAAGAAGCCGATGAGATATTAAGAGTTTATAAGATTGCCAAGGAATGCGGATGTAAGTTTTATTGCGGCAGCGATGCACATCATCCGGCGGACTTTGCAACTTCAAAGCAACTGTTTGAGAAAGCGGTAGATCTGTTGGATCTGTCCGAGGATGATAAGTTTATAGTAAGATAATGTATATGCACAGCAGGTAATTTCTCTTATAGCATTGCTTATAGAAATATTTGCAATCATTTATATTGTTAGGTGTGTAGTACCACTTACCAGAATAAGAGAAAAAAATTACATATGATTAGGAGAATGGTTTTATGAGCAACTTTAAACTAACTTGGCGAATGAGCCCTATGCTGTCAATGGAAAAGGAAAAATGGCACAGTTTTTTACGGCTTATCGATAAACATAAAGATACTTCTGACGAGATAGCCTTTTATGCAGTAGATGACTTCTTTTTAGACGAAACACCCTTAGATGATAAAAGAAAGCAGACAGAAATTTGTAAGGTTTGCTTTGATCAGCTCCGCCAAAGGGGTTATACGGTGGGCATAAATGTTTGGCCAACGCTCCCAATGTGGGAAACGGTTAGAATGCATTACCCGTCTTTGCGCCGAATGGTGGGCATTGACGGGGAAGTTGTAGAGAACATAGCCTGTCCTGTGTCGGATGAGTTCATTTACTATATGTGCCAAAAATATACAATTTTCGCAGAGTGCGGCCCAGATTTTATTTGGGTAGATGATGATCTGCGTTTTACACATATGGATGGCAATTATCCTTGTTTTTGCGATGAATGTGTAAAGAACTTTAAAAACGGCGCTTTTAAAAACCGTAAAGAGTTGGTTGAAGCCCTGAATAACCCTCAGAACCGTGACCTGAGAATAGATTGGTCTTCGTATGGAGCAGACCGCCTGGCAAAGCTCTGCAGCGCCCTTAGAGAAGCGGTCGATAAGATTGATCCTAATATTGATATAGGACTGATGACGGTTGGTGCTACTCACACAACCTTTTCCGGTGATTATATTGAAAAATGTATGACGGCTCTACGGTCTCGTCGGGGTCGCCCCGGTCACGACCTCTATTCTGATAGGTTGCCGGACAAGCTTACGTGGAAAATTCTTGAGGTTGGCAGACAGGTTTTGGAATACCCCGAAACAGTAAAAGATATTTATTGGGAAGAAGATAGCTACCCACAGGGGCAACTTGCAAAATCTTTCCACACCAGGCAAAACGAGGTAAGCTTGGGGCTTATGGCGGGCTGCAGCGGCATTGCATTTAACCATATATCTATGAACGGAGATTTAGATCGCCGATTTAATAGAGAAATTGACGAGCTCCACGCCCTGCGCCCAAGGTGGGAAAAGTTTTATGAATTTTCCAAAGACCTTGGTTGGGGCGGAATGTGGCCATTACATTCTTGGTTTATGACTGCTAAAGCAAAGTTTGAGTACGCTTGGCTTAAGGAAGAGCCCTTTGCCGATGGCCGATGTGGTGAATGTGATATTACCCCGCCTGAAAAAATTGGTCCATACGGGGTTGCCCTAACAGCCGATCCAAAACACGCTTCGGCGATTTTGCTCAGTGGAAAAACACTTACTGCCTTAGACAGCGAGGAATTGAGGAGAGTATTTAGTTCGAACGTTTATATGGACGATTCTGCACTCGCCGCCTTGGAGGAGTTGGGACTTGAAGAATGGGCAGGCGTTAAGCTAAGCAAGAAAGAATATTCTGCCAAGCTTTGCCTTATGACCGACCACCATTTTAACGGCGAGTTTGCAGGGTATAGCTATAGAAGACCCATGGGTAAGGGCCACACCCTTATTCCTCTGAATGACAAGGTTGAATGGCTAGGCTACCGCGCCGACAAATTTGGTGAGGGAGATATGTGCTATATTTCAAAATATGAAAACGCCTTGGGCGGTAAGGTCGTTGTTAACTCCTTTAGCGCTTGGGACTACACAGACAACCCAAACAATCTGTATTTATTTAGCTCTATTGCAAAATGGTTTGATTGCCCTATTCGTTTAAGGTGGAAAGACCCCTATGCCCCATCCCGCGTTCAACCCTATATAAGAACCGACGGGCAAAGGGCGGCGATAATGCTGCTTAATGCTTCCCTCGACACTACCAATTCTTTTGAAATTATAGTAAAGGGATGTATGTCTAAAGCATTTCTTTTAACCCCCGATGGCGGTGAAATTCCCCTTAATTGCCACCGTGAAGACGAAAATTTGTGCATCAATGTACCCACAATAAATCCATGGGATATTTCATTTATATTGGCAAAATAGCAAAACAACATCCGAGGTTCACGGTAAGAGGTGAATCTCGGACTTTTTCATCATCCGTCCTTTATCTAAACCCTGCCTTTCAAATCTTGACATATTAATTGTAAAATATTAAAATGTCAATGGTAATAAAGATCCTTCTTTTGCAGGCGTTTGGTTTGTATTGCCGTTATAAATTTCAAGGGAACTTTCTGCATTTTTGTGCTGCGTATTTGTTTTTAATTTTCTTTTTGGGTTAGTAAATATTGCTTGGCTTAATAAATATTTGAAAAGCTATGTTTATATTTTTCTTCTAATTCTTCAAGTAAGCGTTTTATTTTCTCTTCCAATTTTGTGCCATTCTTTTCTACACTCTTTTTCCATACAAAGCTGTATCTATTGGCATTGGCTTCTATTTTTGTTCCGCCTACAAACAGATTTCTTAATTCTATTTCACCTAACGAAGATAGTTTTGCCACTAATTGCGCAAACAGATCTTCTATTATATTTTGCAGTCTGCCTGTGTGAAATCTTGCTATTGTATTATGATCGGGTGCTTTGGCTCATATTCAAATCCATTGCCATTTTGAGTTGTGAAATACCCTTTGATTTACGAATTTCTTTCAATCGCATAAAATCACCTCTTGACAACATTATCCCACAGTGGTATTGTTGCCACACAAACATAAAACCCCATCGTCTATTTGGACGGTGGGGTTTTATGCCTTTAGTTTTTTGGCATAGCGTTCACTCATTATTTTATACAGGTTATAACATTAAAAATCGCGTATGCCAATCTATTTAATGGTTTGTTTTGATATTTCAATAAATTCGCTCATTGCGTGGGATAAAAAGCGGGTTTTCTTTTTGGCAATATAAAGTGTGCGTGTTTCGCTTTCCTCTAAATTATACAAAACAATATTATCGGGAACAGGGTTGAATTTGAAAACCGTATCGGTCAAAAAGCAAACCCCCGAACCGAGCATAGTAAGATTGTAAGCCGTGCTTAACTGGTCAAGTTTATATATTACGTTGGGCGCAATATCCGCTTTCTTGAAAATCTGCATTGCGTGTTTATGCATATTGTTTCCGTTTTTGAGGAGAATAAAATTTTCGTTTTCAAAGTGCTTTACCGAAACTTTGGGACATTTGCCACCCGGTGTGTATCTGTATTTTTGAAGTCCTTTGTTACATTCAAGGTTTGACGGAACGGCAAGCAGGATTTTTTCTCTAAGCAGGGGATAACACTCTTCGGTTGTGGGTGCGAAATCAAAACTGTCGATAAACAGGTCAATCTCTTCGTCAGACAACATTTTTTCAAGTTCAAGAGATTTCGTTTCGGTTAGGTTAATTTCAATTTTTGGGTAAAGTTTTGAAAACTCTTTAATAACAAGCGGCAGCACGTATGATATAACGTAGTTTGTGGCACCAATAGTGACGGAGCCGCTTTTTAAATGCTCGGTATCCTGAATTTTTGATAAAAAATCTTGCTGAGTTGCCTTGATTTGCTCAATAGCGGCAATATATTCAAGACCGATTTTTGTAGGGCGCACGGATGAATAACGGCGTTCAAACAACGGTACACCGATTTCATCCTCAATTTTTTTAATAGCGGCGCTAAGACACGGTTGGGATATAAAAAGTTTTTCCGCGGCTTTTGTAAAACTCTTTTCCTTGTAAACCGCATAAACGTAATCCATCTTTTTAAACATACAACCACCCCATAACAAAAGGTTATAATTACTATATAAATATACATATTGGATTATAACATAGCACGGTGATATAATCAATAAAAATTTAGATTATTGTGTGGTGAATGGGTTATGAAAAAGAAGGCGATTGGTATAATCGGCGGAATGGGGCCGCTTGCAACGGCAGACCTTTTCAGAAAAATCGTGATAAATACAAAAGCGGCAAAAGACCAAGAACATCTGCGAGTTTTCATTGATAATAATACCGAAATTCCTGACCGCACCGCCGCAATACTAGAAAACGGTAAAGACCCCATACCGCAACTCGTAAACAGCGCAACACTACTTGAAAAAATGGGTGCTGACCTTCTTATAATCCCTTGCAATACCGCACATTATTTTAATAAAGAAATACAAAAAAGCGTTACAATTCCCGTGCTTAATATGATAGAATTAACACGCGAATCACTAATAAAAAACGGTGTAAAAAAAGCGGCATTGCTTGCCACAAAAGGCACTATAAAAAGCGGCATTTATCAAAAGGTGTTCGAAAATTCATGTGTTGAACTAATAGTGCCCGAAGAGGACGAACAAACGGTTATAATGGATTTAATCTATAAAGGTGTTAAAGCGGGCAAAAAAGATTATGACGTTGAAGATACCAAAAAAGTAATGGAGAATTTGGTGTTACGCGGTGGCGAAACGCTTATTTTGGGTTGTACCGAACTACCACTTGCAAAAGATATGTATAACCTTGATTTCAATACCTGCGACCCTACTTTAGAACTTGCAAAAGGTGCCATTATAGCGGCAGGCGGCGAATGTCTTTCAAGAGAAAGGTGATTTTATGAAATTTTTAATGATTGGCGCCCATCAGGACGATAATGAGTTTGAACGCGGCGGACTTGCAAGCAAACTCAAAAAAGCGGCCCACGACGTACGCTTTTTAAGTTTGTGCAACGGTTGCGGCGGCCACCATATTATGACACCCGAAGAAACCGTTAAAAAACGCGCAGAGGAATCGGCGGCGGTTGCGAAACTTCTTGATATTCAGTATGACGTATGGGATATTGATGACTGTAATATTGTTGCCGATTTACCGACGAGAAAGCGCCTTATCCGCTACATACGCGAATATAATCCCGACGTGGTTATAGGTCATAGACCGAACGATTATCACGCCGACCACCGCGCAGTCGGACAACTCATACAAGACGCGTCATATCTCTTAACCGTACCGCACGAATGTCCCGAAGTGCCTGCAATGCGCTTTATGCCCGTAATTATGTATAACGAGGACGAGTTCAAAAACCCGCCCTTCCGTCCCGATATCGTTGTGGATATTGATAGCGAGATTGACGTTAAAATGCAGATTGCAAACCTCAACGTTTGTCAGGTTTACGAATGGCTTCCATATACTAAAGGTGAAGAAATATTTAATATGACATCACATATTATAGGTGGTGGATTAGGAATTGTTGCACTAGTATTATGTGTAGTATTTGCAGCAATTCATCATAATG
>CALDPI010000193.1 GCA_937912045.1 uncultured Clostridia bacterium | reverse complement strand
AATTTCATGAAATTAACATTTGACAAACAAAGTTTGTGTTATGCGTGGTGCCGACCGTCCAAGAGGCATAGGGATAGCCGCCATATGGACTTGAGGGGAGGAACTGACGCGTGCGGTCGTCTTCAAAAATTGCGTTTGCAAGTCCTGAAAGGGCCGCGCTTCTGCCCCTGTAATCCTCTTGTGTATCGTCACCAAAGGTGGCGTTTTCGTTATCACCCGACCACCAAGCAAGACAGGGGTGGTTGCGAAGTAATTTAACTGCGTGCTCCGACTCGATTTTAAGCTTGTCGATAAACCATTGTTCCTTTTCAGGATAGGTTCCGCAGGCCATAAGGAAGTCCTGTGTTACGAGGATACCTGCCCTGTCGCAGCATTCGTAAAAATACGGATTTTCAAAAATGCCGCCGCCCCAGACACGAAGCATATTAACACGCATCTCTTTTGCGAGGGCTATGAGCTTATCAAACTTTTCAGGTGTTTCTGCCGATGGGAACGGCTCGCTCGGGACCCAGTTGGCGCCGTGGCACAAAATCTTTTTCCCGTTGACGATTACCTGAAATCCGCGATACTCTTTATTGCTATCCACAAGCTCTTCATTTATTACGTTTTTCTGTAATTCTTTTGCGAGGTTATAATACTCGCTTCCCTCTTTATCGGGCAGCTGCAGAATCTTGAGCGTTCTTATTCCGAAGCTTTCACTGAAGACGTTATCGCCCGTTTTTACCACGAGGGTATATATTGGCTGTTCACCGTAGCCCAGCGGATACCAAAGCTGTGGGTTCTCAATATCAAACCTGCGAACGGTGCGCGGCTCCTTGCAGTAAAACTCAGTGCCCGCTACCCTTTCGCCGTTCGGTGACAGAACCGAAACAGCGACAGGGGCGCCGTTTGAATAGTTTTTGAATTCCAAATCGACACAGATTTGTGCGCTATACTTATCAATACTTTCGGTGGCAATGTAGGCAGACTCGACATACAGGTCAGAGCCGTACTCTATATACACAGGACGGTATATTCCTGCTTACCAACCTCACGTCACGGAAGATGCCGACGGTGACGAAACGGTCGACCCAGTCCCAGCCATATGTGCACTGAAGTCTGCGCGTACGCAGACGCTCTCTTGTGAAGGCGGCCACGTTCTGCGGCAGGCCCCCAACCTCTTTAACTGCAGAGCGGAACATAACCTTAAGCTCATTGCCCGAAGACTTCAGCTTGCCATCGACGCAAAAGCGGTAAGGCACAAACATATCGTCTGCTTCACCTATTTTTTCGCCGTTCAGATATATATCGCAATATGTATCAAGTCCCTCAAAAACGAGGGTGGCATTTTTGTCTGTTTCCGCGTCAAAGCTACAGGTGTAGGTGAAATCTTCGTCCTCTATCCATGTGTAGTTTTTATTATTGTCGCGCCAATACAGGTCTTTTATATGACCGCTTGCCATAAGGTCTGTATGGACGCAACCCGGAACGCTTGCCGAAAGCTCGCCAACCCTTTCGTTTTGGAGTTTCCAGCCTTTATCTAAAATAACTTTTTTCATAAAGCTCCTAATTAAACGTTAAAACTTTACAAGCTCTTCAACGTAGTTGCTGTCTGTATTGAGCATTCGCACGCCTGCGCCATAGGTTACGTAACGGGTTATGTCGCGCGCGAAATAGCGTTTGCCCTCGCCATACACATCGTCTATATAAAGAAGATTGTATTTTTCGTTCTCTGTTATGGCGCGTGCAAGGGCACGTGGGAACATAAGCTCTGTCACGTAAAGCTTGCTGAGCGCGGCAAAGTCTTCGGCCCCGTCAACAACGGTGCTTATTTCCTTTTCGATGAGGTCAACGCTCAGGTAACCGATTACAAAGCCCTTGGCGAGATAGTTTTCAATATCCTCTGCTCTGTGGAATATAAATTCCTTGCCTTTGGGGCAATCGGGTGCCAAAATAACGTAATCTGCCGCATCTGCGGTGCAGCCCTTATCGGTTGTAACCTGTACGGTACCGCTTTTTTTGAGTTCATCTGCAAGGGCGGTTACAAATACGCTATCCGCCTTTGTGCCGAGGACGGTGATTACTCCCTTAGGAAAGGTGATATTCTCAAAATAATTCATAACCGACCTCCTTAACCCAAGTTAGCATCTTTATAGTAAAATGCGCCGATATAGTTGTGACCCTTTGCATCAAGGCCGTAATAATCCTTATCTGCACAAACGTCATAATGCTTGCCCATACGGATAAGCGGCGAATCCCAAAGCGGCACAAAGCCGTCTGCATCGAGGCGGTTGCCGGGGGTATACCCCTCGCTACTCCAGGCAGGATTAAGCTCATAATAATTGCCCTTATCGATAATATTTTCCCTTTCGGGCAGTTTGGGCATATTGTAGAAAATGTTGGAATCAAAGGTAATCGGTCCCGACATTTCGAATGCGTTACGCGCAACCTTGTATTTCGAATAGAAAATGTTGTTGGCAAACAGCAAATTAGACGGCAGACCTATACGCAAAAAGTCGGTAACATTAAATAGTTTGTAAAGCTGCTTATTTTCGGTATAAATCGTGTTGTTTACAAAAGATATGTAGTTCATCGGTCCAGATATTGTGAATATCGGAATGTCGCGCTCTAATCCGTCATTAACCGAAAGATTGTTACGGACTATGCAATCGCGGACCGAATCCTTACAGTTACAGCCGTTGCACACAAGCAAAAATCCGCCTCTGTTATGATGGCTGTAGTTATACTGATATATGTTTCTTCGGTTGCTCTGGTCAACATCATAGCCCTCGCCATCGCCGCCGAATTCTTTGCCCGTATAGGCAACCTCATTATACTGGACAACCGCATCGTCGCAGTTCATAGTCCAAAGGCCGACATTGCTTGCGCCCTTGCGCGACATATAGTTTGCATAATAAACGCGGTTATACTCAACAAGGACGTTAACGCCGCTTGTGATAACGATGCCGTCGCCATATGCGTGGTCAACGACGTTCCAGGCAACG
>CALDPI010000192.1 GCA_937912045.1 uncultured Clostridia bacterium | reverse complement strand
GCCGTTATCGGTGATGCGCATATACGTAATACCGCCGCGCTGTATTTCGACCGTTACGGCGGTTGCGCCTGCGTCTATTGAGTTTTCAACAAGCTCCTTTATAACCGAGGCAGGTCTTTCAACAACCTCGCCTGCGGCAATAAGCTCTGCCACGTTTTTGGGTAGCACGTTAATTTTCGCCATTTTCACCACTCATTTCATAAACTATACCGACTTTGCTTTATCTGCAAGGTCGTGAAGCATTCCCATACATTCGATGGGTGTGAGAGTATTAACGTCAAGCGTTTTAAGCTCTCTCATTATTTCGGCGGCAGACTGCATTTCAAGCGGAATTTGCGGACCGTCTGCCGTTTGTGTGCGGTTTACTGTGACGCCCTGCGACAGCACCTCGTCCAGAATTTCCTTAGCGCGTGTTATGACCTTGCTAGGAATGCCTGAGAGTCTTGCAACGTCTATGCCGTAGCTGTCGGATGCGCCGCCGCGCACAATCCTTCGAAGGAAGGTTATATCATCGCCGCGTTTTTTGACCGCAATGTTATAGTTCTTTACACCCTTTATTTCATCCTCAAGCTGAATGAGCTCGTGATAGTGGGTGGCAAAGAGGGTTTTTGCGCCTATGCGGCTCTTATCTGTAACGTATTCAAGCACGGCACGCGCGATTGACATTCCGTCAAAGGTGGCGGTGCCTCTGCCGATTTCGTCGAATATTATAAGGCTTTGCTTTGTTGCGTTTTTGAGGATATACGCAACCTCGTTCATTTCGACCATAAAGGTTGACTGGCCTGTTGCAAGGTCGTCCGACGCGCCGACACGCGTATATACCGCGTCAACCACGCCGATGCTTGCCGATTCTGCAGGGACAAAGCAGCCCATCTGCGCCATAATGGTGATTATTGCAACCTGACGCATATAGGTTGATTTGCCAGCCATATTCGGTCCTGTAATTAAGGACAGGCGGTTTTCGTTGCCGTCAAGCAGTGTGTCGTTTGCGACAAAGGGTGTTTTTATCAGCTGTTCGACAACGGGATGTCTGCCGTTTATAATGCTTATTGTGCCGTCGGTATTGAGTTGCGGACAGCAATATGAATTTGCAACCGACACGTTTGCAAAGGAAAACACCAAGCTGGGTCATAGCTACACTAATAAAGATTCCGGAGTACAAGCATCTCCGGCTACCTGTACAGAAGCTGCGAAAAACTACGTACAGTGTGACCGTTGTGATGCGGTAAGTGCTGACCAGGCCGTTCCTGTAGACGAGGCACTTGGCCATAGCTATGCAACTGCAACTTATGAATGGACTTATGACGCTGCTAATAATGTCTGGATCTGCACCGCTAAGCATGTGTGCTCCAGAAACAGCAGTCATATTGAGACTGCAAACGCAACTGTTACCGGCAATGTAACAACGGATCCCACTTGTACAGAAAAGGGCTG
>CALDPI010000191.1 GCA_937912045.1 uncultured Clostridia bacterium | reverse complement strand
CATTACACAGTCAAACATATCAACCCCACGTTTAACACCTTCTAGTAAATCTATAGGTGTTCCAACTCCCATTAGATATCTTGGTTTGTTGTGTGGAAGAAGTGGGGCGGTTAGTTCTACAAAGTGGTTTTTTACATCTGTTGGCTCACCTACGCTCACACCACCTATTGCGTATCCAACAGCATCATATTGTGATACAACATTTGCACATTCTTTTCTTAAATCTGCAAATGCAACAACTTCTGCTCCTTCAATGCTCTTATAGCAGTTAGCGTGCATTGTGCCCATAAATCCGCAACCGATTAATCCAACCTTCAACATATTACTTCACTCCTAAAATTTTATCCATCGCGTTCGATGTGTTGTATACTATTGTTTCGGGATACTGTGCATAGGGCGGCAGCATTTCGGCTGTTGTCCAGCCGTCATAACCGATGCTGTCAAGCGCTGCCTTAACCGCCTTGTAATCGACGTTGCCTGCAAGCAGGTCAACAAAGCAGTTGAGTCCGCCCGGCTCACGACGGTAATCCTTTAAGTGTACCTTTTTAATTCTGCTGCCTAAAATCTTAATCCAGTGCTCAGGATAGCCGCAGTAAAGAACGTTTCCAACGTCAAAATACGAGCCGACGTATTCTGAATTGACCGAATCAATCAAATCCCTCATCTCGAGCGGGGAAAGCAGGAATTTGTTCCACACGTTCTCAATCGCAAGATGAACCTTATATTTTTCTGCAACGGGGGCAAGCTCCAAAAGGGCCGCTTTTGCGCGGTCATATGCCACGTCATACGGAATTACTTCACTGCCGGGTTCAAAATCGACACCGACGGCGCCGGGAACAACCAGAATGCTCTCCATTCCGAGATAGGAAGCAAGCTCGAGCTGTTTTCTTGTGATGTTCTTTGCCCTTTCGCGCACTTCCTCTTTATCCGAGGTGTAGTTGCAGGTCCAGTAAAGGCCGCTTGCGAGGCTGTAAAGCTCAATTCCGTGCTTTTTTGCACTTTCCTTGATTTTCTCCATATCCTCTTTTGTGCTGTTAAGGTTTACAGGGCCATCCTCTGCCAAGGCAAGCTCGACACCCTGGAAGCCTGCGTCTGCCGCCAATGCAAAAACCTTATCCAAATCGGTTTCGGCAAAGGACCAGATGCTTATTCCTTTTTTCATGAAGTTACCTCCTTGTATTTTCGTTTATTTTATGTTACAATACACTCGTTCCTTTTGGAATACATTTTTTTATGCCGTTAGTATATTTTTGTAAACAAGAGGGTAATTTATGAAATCGAAATTTATAAAACATAAGCTGCAAAACCTCATAAGCATAAGTCGAATTGTTTCGGTGCATTATAACGAGTTTGACAAAAACTTTACATACAAGGGCGAAAGCCACGATTTTTGGGAAATGGTATACGTTGACAAAGGGCGCATAAAGGTCACCGCAGGAAAGGATAACTTTTTTCTCCGTGAGGGTCAGATTGCATTCCACAAGCCCAACGAATTTCACACCATTAATGCTGACGGTGTTACCGACTCCAACGTTTTTATTTCGGCCTTTGTCTGCTCCTCCACCGCTATGTCCTTTTTTAAGAAAAAGATTGCGACGGTGCCTGCGGCCCTGCGCAAATACATATCGGGTATGATTACCGAAAGCGGAAACGCTTTTTTGCCCACGCCGATTGGCGAAATCACGCTGGTGCAAAAGGAGAAGGCCCCTCTTGGAAGTCAGCAGCTGCTGCGCATTCATCTTGAAGAATTTCTCATTATGCTGATGCGCGAGGAAAGCAGTCAAAAGACGGGATTGTTTCCCGACAAGGAGAGTATGGAAAACCACCTGGTTGCCAAGATGATTGAGATTATCGAAAAAAATATTTACGGCCCTGTCACCTCCTCGATGGTGTGTGAGGAGATGAACTATTCGAGAACCTACCTTTCGAAAATTTTCAAGGCGTCCACCGAATACACGATATCCGAATACATAACCTACCTCAAAATAAAAGAGGCCAAGCGACTTATCAGGGCAAAGGGTCACACCTTTACGGAAATTTCCGATATGCTTTCCTTTGATAACCCACATTATTTTTCGCGCGTGTTCAAAAAGGTGACCAACTTTACACCCACGCAATATAAAAATTCGGTAAAGCAATAAAAAAATGCAGTCAACGACTGCATTTTTTTATTTTTTATACGGTAAGAAGAACCAGCGGTCACCGCTTACGTTTTCGGCTTTGTAATACACGCCGTATTTTTCGTCCTCTACCCTTTTGAAAGCGTCGTCTGGGATGGGTGTTGCATCACAGAAATGGCCGATGTGTGAGGCCAACACCGCCTGCTTCTTGCCGTTTTCGGTATTTTGAAGCGTTTTATTACTTTTTTCTCAATTGCCTGTGCATCACCTTTTGCTTCGATGATGTCATCCGTTAATTGTTTCTTTTGGTAGTCTTTTAATTTATATTTTCTTGGTTTTGGAGTATGATCAACATCAGCACTTCTTGTTCCTTGTGTACCTGATGTCTTTGTTCCACCACCAGTACCGCCATTTACACCTGTGCGTGGGATATAAACATATGGAAAATCTTCTCTTGTTGCAATGAATGACTTCCAGAATGGGCGTTCTGGGAATCTT
>CALDPI010000190.1 GCA_937912045.1 uncultured Clostridia bacterium | reverse complement strand
AAGCTTGAGGCTGCCCTTGATGCATTTAAAATTGACGTAAAAGGAAGATTGGCTATTGACGGTGGAGCATCAAGCGGCGGATTTACCGATTGTCTTCTGCAAAGAGGGGCGGCGCACGTAATTGCCGTTGACTCGGGTCACGGCCAGCTGGTTGCTCATTTGCGCACGGACCAGCGCGTCAGCGTGGTTGAAAATTATAACGCAAGGTATATGAAGAGAGAGGATTTTGAGTATTCTCCCGAGCTTGCTGTTATGGACGTGTCATTTATTTCCGTCACCTTGATTATCCCTGCACTTATTGATTGCCTTTACGAGTCTGCAGATTTTATTTGTCTTATAAAACCGCAGTTTGAAGCAGGAAGAGAAAAGGTTGGTAAAAAAGGTGTTGTCCGTGATCCCAAGATCCACAAAATGGTGCTGGACAATTTTGTTTCTCTGGTGGATGGACTTGACTTCAAGATCCTGGGTTTGACCTTTTCTCCCGTAAAAGGACCCGAAGGAAACATTGAATTCCTGGCTCACCTGACCCTGGACAGTGTTACCGGCATTCGTCCGGATACCGCCTTTGTTGTCGCCCAGGCCCATGAAACACTGGATAAGGGGGGCAATGCATGAAAAATATTCTTTTGACCCCCAATCCGTACCGGGATAAGGATTTCAAAACGGTACGTGCCGCTGTAGATATCCTGAAAAATGCAGGGCTGAATCCCCGGCTTTGCCTGCCTTTTGAAATCGACCGAACCTGCGAACTGCCCAAGGACCTGCGCTTTCACCGACTGGACCGGGAGCTGATGAACGCGGATATGGTCATCTGCTTTGGCGGTGACGGCACCGTTTGAAAAGATTATAGCCAAGCATTATATAAACGATGCCAAAAAAATCTTACACAGAAATCCTGCCCTTAACGTAATCGGAATTACAGGAAGCTATGGCAAAACCAGCACAAAATTTATTGTAAAGCGGATTTTAGACGAGGGCTTTAACGTTGTTGCGACACCCGGTAGTTTTAACACGCCGATGGGTGTTGTGCGCACCGTACGTGAGCATATGCGACCCGAAACCGACGTTTTCGTGTGTGAGATGGGCGCTAAAAACCGCGGCGATATTAAGGAGATTTGCGACATTGCGAATCCGCAGCTCGCCGTTATAACCTCCGTAGGTCCCCAGCACCTTGAAACCTTTGGAAGCGTCGATACGGTTGCCGACACGAAATTTGAGTTGGCAGATGCGGCTGGCGAAGTATTTTTAAACTTTGACAATGAAATTATCCGCAGCCGTGCCGACAAATATAACCACACCTCCTACGGCACGACACCCGACTGCGACGTCTATGCCGACAGTATTTCCTATGGCAGCTTTGGTGCCTCCTTTAACGTTATGTGCGGTGAAGAGTGCATACCTGTAATCACCAAGCTTTTGGGAAAACACAACGTTCTGAACGTTACGGCAGGTGTTGCAGTTGCAAAGCGGCTTGGCCTTTCCAACAGCGAGATTGAATATGCTGTTTCGCGCCTTGTTCCGACCGAGCACCGCTTGGAGCTTAAGCCATTTATCAATGGTGCGCTCCTCATTGACGATGCCTACAACGCAAACCCCGAGGGCTCGCTTGAGGCGGTTTCTGTGCTTTCAAGCTTTGAGGGAAAGAAAAAAATTATTGTAACACCCGGACTCGTTGAGCTGGGAGAGGATGAATACAAATATAACTACAACTTGGGTCTTGCGGCGGCGGAAAAATGCGATATAATTATACTTGTGGGAAAAGAGCGCTCCGTTCCGCTTTTCAATGCCGCAAAGGATGCAAACTTCCCCGAGGCACAGCTTTTTGTTGTTTCGGCCTTTTCTGAAGCGATGGAGTTTTTAAAGGCCAACACCGACAGCGACACGGTTGTACTTTTTGAAAACGACCTGCCGGATAACTATCTCAAGTAATAATCTTTGGAGGGCTTTAATATGCAAATAAATCTTGCGGTTTTCTTTGGCTGCTGCTCTGTTGAGCACGAGGTTTCGATTATTTCGGCCGTTCAGGCTATGCACAGCATAAACCGTGAAAAATATAACGTTATACCCGTTTACGTTACCAAAAACGGCGGGACGGTTACAGGCGATGCACTTTTTGAAATCGGTGAATACAAAAACCTGCCGTCGCTTATGAAAAAGGTTAAAAAAGTTTCCTTCACACGCGAGGGGGACGCTGTTTTGATGTCCTACACCGAAGGTGTATTTAAAAAGAAACCGCAGAGAATTGACGTTGCCTTCCCCGTTGTGCACGGCACAAACTGTGAGGACGGAACGATTCAGGGCTTTTTCGAATTTTTGCGTCTGCCGTACGTTGGCTGCGACATTATATCCTCTGCCGTTGGTATGGATAAGGCAATTTTCAAGGATGTGCTTTCTGCAGCAGGGCTTCCTGTTTTGCCTGCGGTAAGATTTTATTCTAAAAAATATTTCCACAACAAAGCCGAAATTACGGCCGAGATTGAGAATAAAATCGGTCTGCCTGCTATTGTGAAGCCTGCAAACCTCGGCTCAAGCGTTGGTATCAGCAAGGCAAACACAAGCGATGAGCTGGCTGCGGCCATTGACCTTGCCTGCTCCTTTGCTGATAAAATCCTTGTTGAACGTGCTGTAACGGGCATTCGCGAAATCAACTGCTCTGTTTTGGGTGACTATGACGAGTGCGAGGCATCTGTTTGTGAGGAGCCCATTATGCACGACGACATTCTCTCCTTTGAGGACAAATATTTAGGCGGTGGCAAGAAGACGGGTGGAAGCAAGGGTATGACCTCGCTTTCACGCAAGCTCCCTGCCGACATAAGTGAAGAAAAGTCGGAGGAAATAAGAGAGCTTTCAAAAAAGATTTTCAAGGCTCTTGGCGGTTGCGGTATTGCGAGAATTGACTTTATTTTAGATACCGCAGACGGTGACAAGGTTTACGCCAACGAAATCAACACCATTCCCGGCTCTCTCGCGTTCTATCTGTGGGAGGCAAGCGGCATCAAATATACTGAGCTTTTGGACCGCGCCATCTCTCTCGCTTTTAAGCGCCAGCGCAGGCAGTCCTCGCTCAACTTCACCTTTGAGTCTAACATTTTGTCGGGTGTTTCCGACCTGTCGGGCGCAAAGGGCGCGAAGGGTGCAAAGTGCTGATATGTTTGATTGGTTGTTCCGCATATTTATAAAAAATCACACCGACACGGAAAACCCGTCGGTGCGTGAAAAATATGGTATGTTTTGCGGCATTGTGGGCATTGTCTGCAATCTGCTTTTATGCACTGTTAAAATCGTTGTGGGAAGTCTTGTTTCCAGTATTTCCATTGTTGCAGACGGACTTAATAACCTTTCCGATATGGGCTCGTCCGTTATATCAATGGTCGGTTTCCGTCTTGCAAACAAGCCTGCCGACAGCGACCACCCCTTCGGCCACGCCCGGGCGGAGTACCTGTCGGGGCTGTGCGTGGCGGTGCTGATCCTGTTCATTGGGCTGGAGCTGGTAAAAAGCTCTGTGGAGAAGATTTTTACGCCGGAC
>CALDPI010000189.1 GCA_937912045.1 uncultured Clostridia bacterium | reverse complement strand
CTGTACCACCAAGCATATTGCTCCACTGGTCGTCGCCACCGAACTGCATATTACAGCCATATTTCTGGAATAACTCATAGAAGTCATAGCTCTGCATTATCATATAGTTAAACTCAAGGAAGCTAAGACCCTTCTCCATGCGCTGCTTATAGCACTCTGCACGCAGCATATTGTTAACGGAGAAGCAGGCGCCAACCTCACGCAAAAGCTCAACGTAATTGAGGTTTAAAAGCCAGTCTGCGTTATTAATCATTTTGGCCTTGCCCTCGCCAAACTCAATAAAGCGCTCCATCTGGCGTTTAAAGCATTCAGCGTTGTGGTCAATATCCTCTTTTGTGAGCATTTTTCGCATATCACTTCTGCCAGACGGGTCACCAATCATAGTGGTGCCGCCGCCGATAAGAGCAATGGGCTTATTACCGGCCATCTGCAAACGCTTCATAAGTGTGAGTGCCATAAAATGACCGGCCGTCAAGCTGTCTGCGGTGCAGTCAAAGCCGATATAAAACGTGGCTTTTCCGCTGTTAATCATCTCACGAATGTGTTCCTCGTCTGTCACCTGGGCAATAAGTCCGCGGGCGACAAGCTCCTCATAAATCTGCATTTTTAACTTCCTTCCGTTTATATAAATCAATTATTTAACATTTCTTCAGCACTTATCAGGTTTTGTTCTGTAAGCGCACCACCGATAATACGTGCGATTTCGCGTTTTCTGCCCTCAAAATCAAGCAGAGAAATATCCGTATATGTACGGTTATCCAAAACACGTTTTTCAATATAAAAATGTGAATCGGCCTTTGCGGCAATCTGTGCAAGATGGGTGACGCACAAAACCTGTTTGCCGAGTGAAACAGCACGAAGCTGATTTCCAACCTTTTGTGCCGCCCTGCCACTGATGCCGGTATCAATCTCGTCAAAAATCAGCGTTCCGATTTTATCCCTGTCAGACAATACGCTCTTAATGGCGAGCATTGTTCTTGAAAGCTCACCGCCTGATGCGATTTTTGATAAGGGCTTGGGCTGTTCACCTGCATTTGCAGAAATTAAAAACTCAATATCGTCGCAGCCGTTTTTAGTGTATTTCCCTTTTGAGAAATTAACAACAAACTTAACGTAAGGCATATCAAGCTCAGAAAGCACATAGCACACCTTTTTTTCAAATTCTGCAGCCGCTTTTTTGCGTGACTCAGAAAGCGCGTCACCATTTTTTACAAGATTCTCTGTGCATATGTCAAGTTCGCGTTCAAGTTCTTCAATTTTTTCATCAAAAAACTCTATCTCTTCAAGCTCTTTACGGGCATTTTCAAGAAATGCAAGCGCGGAGCTTTCGCTGTTGCCGTATTTTCTAAAAAGGTCGTGCAAAAACGCAAGACGTTTTTCATCCTTTTCAATCTGGGCGGAATCAACGTCTAAGCCGTCAATAAAATCCTTTATCGCAAAAGTGACGTCGTCAAGCTCAATTCCAATCGCAGCCAAGCGAGCCGAGAGTGCATCAAGCTTTTCAATACCTGTGTTTTCTAATAGCTTTGAAGACCTGTTGACAGCACCGGACAAGCTTTCTTCTTCACCCTTAATTGCGCCGTATGCAGCGTTTACACTACGCAAAAGCTTGTCAAAATTTCGGTATATGGTAGATTTTCTCTCAAGCTCGGCCGTTTCGCCTTCTGAAAGCACGGCCACCTCAAGCTCATTAATTTGGTATTTCAAAAGGTCAATTCGTCTTGCCTTTTCATCTTCATCCATTGAGAGCTTTTGAATATTTTTATTTATCTGACGATAACGCTCAAACTCACACAAATACGCGTCGATTTGCGCCTTATTATCAGCAACGGCGTCAACGTATGAATAATGCGTGTCGGGATTAAGCAAGGACTGGCTGTCGTGCTGACCGTGAATGTTTACAAGCAGTGGTGCGATTGTCTTTAAAACGGCAGATGTGACGGGTTGACCGTTGATTTTAATACTTCCGTTTCCGCTCGCACTGATTACCCTTTGAATGATAACGTTACCGTCTTCATCGGGGTAATATGAATTTTCTGCAAGTGCAGAAAGCGAATTAGCATCAAGGTTGCAGAAAAGTGCGTTAACAAGAGCCTTGTCCGCACCGCTTCTAATCAAATTTTTAGAAGTGCGCTCACCCAAAACAGCATTTAAGGCATCGATAACGATAGACTTACCCGCGCCCGTTTCACCCGTGAGCACGTTAAATCCATCTTTGAACTCAATATCTGATTTTTCAATAACCGCAATATTTTCGATATGCAGATATTTAAGCATAATGCACCTTCTTTAAAGCAACTTATTTAAGCTTTCGGTCAATTTATGAGCATCGGTCTGACTTTCTGTTATGATGAAAATAGTATCATCGCCTGCAAGCGAGCCAACAATCATATCCTTATACAGATGGTCAACAGCAACGCAGGCGCTCGAGGCCATACCTGAATAGCAACGAATAACAACGTCATTCATAGAATAACGGACGGAAATGGCGGCGTTTGAGAATATGTCAATATACTTTTCAAAATTACCGCCTGCTGAAATGCTTTCGGCAGGGCTGATATAACGGTAATTTCCGTTATTATCAAGCGTTTTGGTAATACGCAGCTCCTTAATATCGCGCGAAACGGTAGACTGAGTAACCTTAAAGCCAAGAGAAAGCAAAGCGGCGGTTAAATCCTCCTGCTTGCCGATGCTGTTTTCGCGAATGAGCCTTAAAAGCGCTTCTTGTCTTTTGTTTTTCATAACTATCCTCTCATCTTTTCAAAAAGAGTTTTATAAAATGAATTATTATGCACCCTCATCAGCTTTGCAAAGACGTCGGCACGTTTAATCGTGATAACGTCATCAGAATTGATTTTTATAGACTTTTCTCCGTCAACGGTCAAAAACGCTTCGGTATTTTTCGGGCATTTTACGGAAACACGTATTACAGAATCATCATTAAACAAAATCGGCCTATCAAAAAGCGAGTTCGAGCATATAGGTGTTAATAAAAACAACTCGAGTGATGGGTCAACAACAGGTCCGCCTGCCGACATAGAATAAGCGGTTGAACCTGTTGGCGTGGCGGCAATAAGGCCGTCAGCGCGGTAAGAAATCAAATTGCCATCGATTTCAACGTTAATATCAATCATTCGAGAAAGAGAGCCTTTGGAAATAACGGCATCATTAAGGCAATAGTAGCTTTCATCTCCTACTGAAACCGAAAGCAGCATTCGCTCCTCAATAACAAAATCATTGTCGGCAATTTTTGCAATCAAATCAAGCTCAGAGGGTGTGATATCCGCAAGATAGCCGAGTCTGCCCTTATGTATTCCGAGAATTGCTTTACCATATTTTGCGCCTGTCTTTGCAGCGTGAATAATCGTTCCGTCGCCTCCGATGGTGATAATAAAATCGCAATTTTTTAAATCTTCATCATCGCTTACAATTACGTATTCAATTTTTAAGGAATCGAGTTTGATTTTCAAGGAATCAAGGATTTCTAAAATTCCGCATTTATCATAATTAGGAATAATAGCTGCTTTCATAAAAACACTCCTTAAAGGCTGTTGTGAGATGCTTTTACAACATCGACAACAGATATACTTTCATTAATTGTCGGTGAATCGGAGGACTTAATATATGCAAGATATTCAATATTACCCTCCGGTCCTTTTATGGGTGAATAGTCAAGTCCAAGAACGGAAAAACCGGATTCAAGGGTAAATGCCAAAACCTCATTAACAACGTCAATATGCACCGATTCGTCACGAACAACGCCTTTTTTTCCAACACGTTCTTTTCCGGCCTCAAATTGCGGTTTAATAAGACATACAGCATATCCGCCGTCTGAAATTAAATTTTTTAAGACGGGTAAAATCAATTTTAGCGATATAAAGGAAACGTCAATAGATGCAAAATCAAGTTTTTCGGGTATTTCCTTTTCTGTAACGTAGCGGAAGTTGGTACGCTCGAGATTAACCACCCTTTCGTCGCTGCGAAGCTTCCAGGCCAGCTGGCCGTAGCCAACGTCGATTGAATAAACCTTTTTAGCGCCGTTTTGCAGCATACAATCGGTAAAACCGCCAGTTGAAGCACCGATATCGGCACAGGTAAGGTTTTCAAGCGAAATCGGGAAAACCTGCATTGCCTTCTCAAGTTTAAGCCCACCGCGGCTGACATATTTTAGCGGGTTGCTTCTAACCTCAATATTATCGGTTGGTTTTACGGTTGTACCTGCTTTATCAACCTTTTCATTGTTAACGTACACAACGCCTGCCATTATATAGGCCTTGGCTTTTTCTCGGCTTTCGGCAAATCCACGCTCGAAAACTGCTGTGTCAAGTCTAATCTTTTCTGACAAATCATTCACCTTTAATAATTTTAATCATTGAATCTGAATCAAGAGCAAACTTAGAAAACTGAGAAGTAACGCTTGCGGCGGTAATGAATTTGCCGTCGACAGAAACGTTCTTATACTCACATTTAATATCATAGTCGTGCAAAATTTGGCTGATGTGCTCGCCAATTCCGCCCTGTTTAATTCCCTCTTCAAAGAAAAATATTTTTTTGTATTTTTTAAGCTCATCAGCGATTGAAGGGGCAAGCGGATTAATTATATTCAGCTTGATAACTGCCGTATTACCAACGCATTTTGCGGCGTGCAAGGCAGAATTAATCAAGCGGCCATAAGTTATGACGGCATTCGTACCGCTGCCGATAACTGAAAAATCAGCATCGCAAACAGCGAAATCTGTTCTGGCTTCTTCCCTGCCGCGCGGATATCTAACAACCGAAACGCCATCCTCATACACGGCTTTATTTAGCATAAACTCAAGCTCGGCATAATTTGAAGGTGCATAAATTTTAACATTTGGATCTGCTTCTTCAGTTATTTTGGACTTTTTGTTATCCGCAACTTCATAGAAACGAAGAAT
>CALDPI010000188.1 GCA_937912045.1 uncultured Clostridia bacterium | reverse complement strand
CGCTTGTTGAGGAGGGCATCACAGCGCGTGACGATATTATCGCTAAAGAGGCGGCCAGACGTTACCTGCAACCGATGCTTGATGCGAAGGTTGATACGCTTATTCTCGGTTGTACGCACTACCCTGTTTTAACAGAGGTTATTGCCGACGTTCTCGGTGGTGGGGTTAAGCTTATTAATATGGGCGAGGCCACCGCGGCATACGTTAAGGAATATTTATCGGCAGAGGCTCTGCTTTCTGACGGCGCCGTTTCGCAGAACGAATATTTTGTGAGCGACAAATCGGAATCCTTTTCCTCTATGGCGCGGATTTTGCTTGGCGACTCTGAAATTGAGGCTTCACAGGTGGATGTTGAACAGATATGAAGGACGTTGAATTAACCCTTAAAACGACCGTTTATGCTGACGGTGAAAGTGATGAAAGCACCTTTTCCTACCGCGGACGGTACGATATTAAAAATAATAAGCACTACGTTGTATATGACGAGGACAGCCCACGCGTGCACACCGTTATAAAGGCGGATGACGCATCTGCGGTTATAAGCCGCACAGGCGAAATGCAGAGCATTATGAGGATTATTCCAAACGCCGAAAAGGCCATGTCATATGAAACGCCGCACGGCACGTTTTCTATGCTGGTGCGCGGAATTTCGGTTGAGAACCGACTGAATGACGGTCACCTTTTACTGAAATACGAGCTTAAAACCCAGTTTGGCACGGTTGGAATAAACACGATTGAAATTACATTAAAAGAGGTATAAAAATGTCAGTTATTGTTAAATGTGCAGAACAGCAAATAAGAGAGATAATTTTAAATGCCGCAGAGCTTGCCATTAAAAACGGCGAATTGCCCCAAGCGGAGCTTACGGCCTTTTCTGTTGAAAAGCCTGCCGACTCCACCCACGGTGATTATGCCGTTAACTGTGCAATGGCGTGGTCGAAAATTTTTCGTAATGCTCCGCGCAAAATTGCGGAAGTGCTTATGGCAAACGCAAATTTTGACGGCACGTATATTGAACGCTTTGAAATTGCAGGCCCCGGCTTTATCAACCTATTTCTGTCAGAGCGCTACTATTCTGACATTATTTTAGATATCAAGGCCAAGGGCGCCGACTACGGCAGAAGTGATGTTGGCACCGGAAAAAGCGCACTTGTTGAGTTTGTTTCTGCCAACCCGACAGGTCCCATGCACATAGGCAATGCCCGTGGCGGCGCTTTGGGCGACTGTCTTGCGGCGGTTTTGGACCTTGCAGGCTACCGCGTTGAGCGTGAGTTCTACGTAAACGATGCCGGCAACCAGATTGAAAAGTTTGGTTTATCGCTTGAGCTGCGCTATTTACAGCTTTATAAGGACGGCATTGATATGCCTGAGGATTCTTATCACGGCGAAGATATAATTGTCCGTGCAAAGGAATTTGCAGAAATAAACGGAGACAAATATATCTCTGCTTCCGAAGAGGAAAGAAGAGCGGCACTTGTTGAATATGCGCTTCCCCTTAACATTGAAGGACTTGAACGCGACCTTGCAAAGTACAGAATCCACTACAACACATGGTTCAGAGAAAGCACCCTCCACGACAGCGGCAG
>CALDPI010000187.1 GCA_937912045.1 uncultured Clostridia bacterium | reverse complement strand
GTAAAAGAGGCAAGAAATATTATATTTGTGAGCATAATCCTGAAAAATGTGACTTTATTGCATGGAATGGACCAGATAAAAATGGTGTAATAAAACCTGCTGAAATAGAAGAAAAGAAAAAGCGCATTTCTGAGCTTGAGATTAAGGTCGCCGAGACGAGCGAGGAGTTGAATTCGCTCCTTAACGACAGCGAGGGTATCTCCAAGAGTATTGAAGAATTGTCCTTAAAAATAAACACCCTGTCTGCATTTGGCTCTGATTGCAGGGTAACGATGGTTACGGCACAATCCTCTATTGATGAGATTTCCAACAGACTTTCGGCCATTGACGGTATTCTCACAGAAAAGGAACGCGAGGTTTCTGCATTAACGGCAGAATTTGATGAAACAAACAAGCTTCTTGATACTGTTGAGGAAACTATTAATTCTTGCCAGAATTCTCTAAAGGGATACGAGCTACGTTACACCTCACGTAAGGAAAACGTTGATGTGCTTAAAGGCAAGCTTGACGAAATCAGACTTGATATCGAAAGCAAGAAAAGAAAAATACAGATGCTCGAAGACCTTGAAAAGAATATGGAGGGCTTCAATTATTCTGTTAAAAAGGTTATTTCCGAATCTAAAAACGGAATGCTTAAAGGCATTTACGGACCTGTGTCACGTATAATTTCTGTTGACGCAGAGTATTCAATCGCAATCGAGGTTGCGCTCGGCAATGCAATGCAAAATATCGTCGTTGAGAGTGATGCCGATGCAAAGCGTGCTATTGGAATGCTGAAATCGGGCAATCACGGCAGAGCAACGTTTTTGCCCGTTGCCACAATTAAGGCCAAAAAATACGATACCGACGGTACAGAGAATATGTTTGGTTTTGTCGGCATCGCATCTGACCTGGTTTCTTGTGACAGTAAATATAAGGAGATAATTAAATATTTGCTCAGCGGTACAGTTGTTGCTGACGATATTGATTCCGCAACTTCTATTGCAAAGAAAACCGGCTACAAGCTCAAGGTGGTATCCCTGGATGGACAGGTTGTCAATCCGGGTGGCTCGCTGACGGGCGGTTCACTTTCCAAGCAGGCAGGACTCCTCAGTCGCAGTGGCGAAATTGAAAAGCTTAAGGCAACTGTTGATAGGCTTATGGTAAAAGAAACAGAGGCAGAAGCCGCATTGAGTAGCGCTACTGAGGACCTTTCGGCTGTTGAAGCAGATATTTTGAATGCCAAGGCAGAGCTTACAACCGCCAATGAGGATAAAATCAGAACGCTGGGCGAGCTTAAACGAATTTCCGAGCTTAAGACTGCTGCAGAAGCCTCTTACAATGACGCACAAAAGGAAAAGGAAACTTCAGGCGATAAGATTAAAGAGTATTCTCTGATTGTCGAGAAAGCAACCGAGGATATTGAAAAAATTGAGGCTGAAAAGCAAACCGTTCAAGCTGAAATTGACAGTATGTCAGGTGGCCGTGATACACTCGCTGCAAAGCGCGAACAGATTGCAAATATGCTTACAGATTACCGACTTAATATTGTCGAAATTGAAAAGGATATCGAAAGCCTGACAGAATCTCGCAATCAGCTTGAGCTTTCAATAGGCAATCGTGTTGAGCGTTGTAACCTGCTCAATTCCGAAAAGGCAGAGCTGGCTTTTCGGAATACTGAAATTGAGCAGCAAATTGTTTCGGTTGAGAGCAATATTGAGGGTCTCAAGGGCGAAAAACTCTCTGCAGAGGCTAAAATTGAAGAGCTCATTAATGCCCGTAACGATATGGAAAAGGGCTCGCACGAGATGCGCGTTAAAGAACGCGAGGCATCACAAAAACGTGAAACCCTCGGTGGCGAGCTTGCACGTCTTAATGAGCGCAGAGAATCTATGCTCAGAGAGCTCGACGACGTTGTTAAACGTCTGTATGATGAGTATCAGCTCACACGTAGCGAAGCCGAAGAGATGGGCATCGTAATCGAAAATCTTTCCGATGCAAAGCGTCAGCTTGCAGAGGTTAAGAGTAAAATACGCGGTCTTGGAAACGTTAACGTTTCGGCTATCGAAGAATTTAAAGAGGTCAGCGAGCGTTATAACTTTATGTCCGCTCAGATTGAGGATATTGAAAAATCACGCGAAGAGCTCAATAAGCTGATTAATCAGCTGACTGCGCAAATGCAGGAAATATTCTCTGAGGGCTTTGCAAAAATCAGTGCCGCTTTCAGTAAGACCTTTGCAGAATTGTTTGGCGGCGGCTCGGCAGAGCTTGTTCTCAGTGACCCCACGAATATTCTTGAAAGCGGAATTGAAATTGTTGCAAAGCTGCCCGGCAAAAACGTTCCAAGTCTTGACGGTCTTTCGGGCGGTGAAAAGGCACTTATTGCACTTTCAATTTATTTCTCAATAATGCGTGTCAGTGCACCGCCATTCTGCTTCCTCGATGAAGTTGATACCGCGCTGGATGATATTAACGTCGACCGCGTGGCAGACTATATGAGCAGGGCAGAGTTCGGCACACAGTTCATCTGCATTACACATCGCCGCGGTACAATGGAAGCCGCTGATATGCTTTACGGTGTTACAATGCAGGAAAAGGGCATTACAAAGCTTTTAGAGCTTAACGTGTCCGAGCTTGAAAAGAAACTGTTACTTAATAAGGAGTAAAAATGGGATTTTTCAGTAAAATCAGCGAGGGACTTAAAAAAACAAGGGATTCCCTTAAGGAACGCTTTGACGACGTTTTTTCCGGAGGTCATGTTGACGATGACCTTTTTGATGAACTTGAGGAAGCGCTTGTTCTTGCGGATACCGGTGCGGTGACCGCCGGAGCGATCTGCGAAGAACTCCGGAAAAGAGTCAAAAAAGAGGGAATACACGAAGCGGAAAAAGTCCGCGAAATGATGTACGAAGTCGTTGCGGAAATGCTCCGCGGCGGACAGGAACTCAATATCGAAAACAAACCCGCAATCATCATGATGATCGGAGTTAACGGCGCGGGAAAAACCACAACCATCGGAAAACTCGCAAAAAACTTTATGGACGAAGGCAAAAAAGTTGTTGTTGCGGCTGCGGATACCTTCCGCGCGGCTGCAATCGATCA
>CALDPI010000186.1 GCA_937912045.1 uncultured Clostridia bacterium | reverse complement strand
TCTGATGTATGCGCATCGGAATATTTTCGTCACGGCCACCCCCAAGAATGAATTTTACAACGAGGCAACGGTGGTCCGGTGGCTGACATCGTATGCCGAAGAGGATGATGTGGAGATATCTCCTCCCCACCTTCTGAAAATCGCAAATGACCGCTTCTTCCTGACCTGGATGGAAAATGACGTGCTGCACTACTGCTTCCTGAACGGAAAGGGAGAGCCGGAGGGAAAGATTTACGTCTCTCGGACCGGCCAGCTGTCGGACTGCGTGCCGATCCTGCACGACAATGCCATCCTTTGGTACGTGACCGATGCCTCGGCGCCTGTTTTCTACAAGATCGATCTGGCCGCACCGGAGACGGTGAAGAATGTCATGATCGATCTGCTTGCCAACACAGATCCCGTATCGCTTCACGGCTATACCTCTGCCGCGGGTGATATGGCGGTGCGCAGAAAAATTGCCCAAAACATAACCGACCGATTTGGCTTTCAGGCTGACGAAAACCTCATTTATATGACCTGCGGTGCCGCCGCGTCTCTGACCGTAACGCTGTCGGCAATAGCCAAAAAGGGCGACGAGGTTATTGTTTTAAGTCCGTATTTCCCCGAATACCGCGTGTTCATAGAAAATGCAGGCGCCACAGTGAAAGAGGTGCCCTGTAACAGCGCGGATTTTTCATTGCCTGTTGCGGCACTCGAAAAGGCAATTAATAAAAATACCCGCGCCATAATAATAAATTCCCCCTGCAACCCCACAGGCGTGGTCTTTTCGGAGGACTCGATTATTGCGCTGGGTGAGATGCTCAGAAAAAAGCGTGAAGAGCTCTGTACAAAAATCACCATAATAGCCGACGAGCCGTATAGAGAGCTTGTCTATGACGGCACCTTTGTGCCCTATATTCCGAACTACTATGACGATACCGTCGTGTGCTACTCCTACAGTAAATCTCTCTCCATTCCGGGTGAGAGAATCGGTTATATATTCGTTTCGCCCAAAATGCAGGGTGGTAGCGACGTTTTTGCCGCTGTCTGCGGCGCAGGCAGAAGCCTCGGCTTTGTCTGCGCACCGAGTATGTGGCAGCGCGTTGCGGCACGCTGTGACGGTATAAAGCCCGACATATCGGCATATGACCGCAATCGAAGGCTACTTTACGGTGCCCTCACCGAAATCGGATTCGAGGCCGTAAATCCCGACGGCGCGTTTTACCTGTTTTTGAAATCTCCGCTTGCCGACGCGAATGAGTTTTGCGCCCTGGCACGAAAGCACGAGCTGCTTTTGGTGCCGAGTGACGATTTTGGCTTCGGCGGTTACGTGCGGATAGCATACTGTGTGGACGAAAAGGTTATAAAGCGTTCACTACCGGCCTTTAAACTTTTGTATGAGGAGATTAAAAATGGCAGACCTTCATAAAGCAAGAGAACAAATTAATAAAATAGACAAGGAAATGGCAGAGCTGTTTGCAAAGCGTATGGACGCTGTGCGCACCGTTGCAGAGTATAAAAAGGAACACGGCATTCCCGTGACCGACGCGGCGCGTGAGGCTGAAGTCATAAAACGCAACGCAGAGTTTCTTAAGGATGAGGCTTACCGTTCGTATTACGTCAGCTTCTTACAGCACAATATGGAGGTTTCAAAGGCATTTCAGCATCGCCTGCTCGACGGAATGCGCGTTGCATACAGCGGTGTTCCGGGCGCCTTTGCCAACATAGTGGCAGAGCGCGTCTTCCCCGATGCTACGGCAGTTGGCTACGGCGATTTCAAGGCGGCCTATGACGCCGTTGTCGATGGCAAGTGCGACTGTGCGCTGCTTCCGCTTGAAAATAGCTTTAACGGTGACGTCAATAAGGTGCTCGACCTTGCATTTTTCGGCTCGCTTTATATGGCGGGCATATACGAGGCAGAGGTTGTTCAGAATCTGCTTGCCAACAAGGGCACAACCATTTCGGATATAAAGACCGTCATAAGTCATCCGCAGGCACTCGGACAGTGTGCGGGCTACATAGAAAAGCACGGCTTTTTGACAGAGGAGGCGGTCAACACCGCCGTTGCCGCAAAATACGTGGCAGAGTCGGGAAGACACGACATCGCCGCAATCGCAAGTGAAGAGGCGGCAGAAAAATTCTCGCTTATTAAGCTGGACGGTCACATAAATCAGAGCAGTAATAACACCACTCGCTTTGCGGTATTTTCCCGCGCAGAGCGTATAGAAAGCGTCGCAGACAACCACTTTGTAATGCTCTTTACCGTTAAAAATGCGGCAGGCTCGCTCGGACGTGCCGTTTCGGTAATTGGAGAGCACGGCTTTAACCTCCGTGCACTTAAAAGCCGACCCACAAAGGAGCTTATGTGGGATTATTACTTCTACGCCGAGGGCGAGGGTAATATAAACTCCGACAAGGGCAAGCAAATGCTTAAGGAGCTTAAAAAATGCTGCAACAGCGTAAAGGTGCTTGGCAGCTTTGAAAAGGAAATCAAAATTTAGTTGGCAGGTGATATTATGGTAATCACTGTAAAAACGGGCGGTGGCTCGTATAACATTCGCCTTGAACGCGGCGCACTTAAAAAGGCGGCAGAGGTTTTAAATCTTAACCGTCGTGTGCTGATTGTTACCGACAGCGGCGTTCCGAAGGAATATGCCGAAACGGTGGCGGCGGAGTGTAAGGACGCAGTGATAAAAACTGTGCCGCAGGGCGAAAAATCCAAGCAAATCGAAACCTATAAGGACGTTATGTCGGTCCTTGTGGAAAACGGATTTACCCGCACCGATTGCGTTGTCGCGGTCGGCGGCGGTGTCGTGGGTGACCTTGCAGGCTTTGTTGCCGCAACCTATATGCGCGGCATCGATTTTTATAATATTCCCACCACACTGCTCTCGCAGGTGGATTCCTCGGTCGGCGGCAAAACCGCCATTGACCTTGGCGGCATCAAAAACTGCG
>CALDPI010000185.1 GCA_937912045.1 uncultured Clostridia bacterium | reverse complement strand
GCTTTTGCTTCATCTCGCCCGACTTTCCAAAAATATTTTAAAATCCAAAAAAGCACACGTGATTTTTCCGCTTATTTATAGCCTTTTGATAATAAACGCCGTCCGCGAGGAAGAGGCATATTCTTACACCCTCGAGGACCGCGGCGGCGAAATTTTAGAGCCCATGGACAAGGACTATACAAGGGCAATGCTCGCGGTAGGGGACGGGGCCTATACCTTGTCGGCGCTTTCAAATAGCGGATATTCCCCCTTTGTGCACGAGCATGGGCTTTGTGATGACTACGGCCTGCGTGACAGGTCGATTGAGTGCTACGTTGAACACTTTGACCCCGACCGCTACAGGACCATAGGAGAAACGGGCGACAGGGTGAAAATCAGCAAGGCAACAATCAGCAAGCAGATTAAAAATTTCAGAAGCAAATTAAGCGTTATGTACGGTGGAGGTGATGCTGCGTGACAAAAAACATTTTAATAGCATCGGCAAGCGCCATTCGCGCAGGCCAGGACAAGCAGATTAATTACTATCAGTACAAGGACGGCGAAAAAACCGTTTCGGTTACGGGCGCCCACACCAACGAAACGGTGCCAAAATTACTCATAGAGCTGCTGGCGCCCCAAAAGCTTGACAAGGTAATCCTGCTTGCCACCCCCGAATCCGAAAACGTGTGCGAGCTGTTGTCGGCCGAGCTTGCGGCACTTTCGCCCGAAACAGAGGTAAAAAACAGCAGTGCCGTGCTGCGCGGCGACAGCATATCCTCGGGGGATATTTTCGCCTCCTGCCAGGCACTGCTCGGTGAGCTGCCCGAGGGCGCAAACATATACCTCGACGTTACGGGCGGCTTTCGCGATACCGCAATGTATTTAATATCCTCAATACAGTCCATCAAAAGTCAACGACTGAATCTCTGTCAGGTCTTTTACGTAAACTTTGTGCGCGGTGCAACCGCCGAAAACCCCTCGCCCATATACGACCGCACCGAAGCTTATAAAATTTTCGATTTGATATCAGGCCTTGACGAGCTTAAAAACTACGGCAGCACCAAAAAGCTGTGCGAATACTGCGGCGGACGCGACCGCTTTGGCATAATCGAAAGCCTGACCGATTTTTATGAAGAGGTTAAAATCGGCAGAATAAATAATATAGACAGCATAGTCGAAGCCATAACAAGCGGAATAGAGCAGTACGAAAAATCGGAAGAAAAGGACAGCGTTTTTGACCGCATCGTAGCCGAGGCAAAGCACAAATATGCCACACTGCTCCACGCTGACAGGCCCTGCGGTGCGTTTGATTGCTTCAGGTGGTGCCACGAAAACGGACACACCGCAATGGCTCTCGCCATACTGTGCGAAAATCTGCCCAAATATATTGTTGATAAACGAATAATATACACCGAAAATCAAGAAGTCATAGATGAGTGCAGGATTTATGCCAAGGACCGCAACAACGACTCGGGTGATACAGAGGACGTTTTGGCCAAGCGGGATTGGGAATATTTCTTTATCACCTCCAACATCTGCAAAAGGGAGGATGACCCAAACGACCCGATGAAAAAGGCCTTCCGCATCGCGACCGAGCTGTCAAAGAAGACCGTCTGGCAGGACGGCTGCAGCCTGGTGACAACGTTTTCGAACAATCCCGAGCTTTTGGCACAGGTGCAGTCTCTTCCAAAGGACATAGGCAAAAAATTCAACCGTTTTGTCGGCGCGGTTGATTATCTGCGCAAAAACGGTGCCGACCGCAGCGGTGGAAACGAGGCACTCTTGTCCGACCTTGCCACCATCACAAAGGATATAGAGGAAAAGGCAAAAAAGGATGGCAGAACACCCGATTTTTCAAACTGGCGAATTCTGCTTTCAGGCAAAAACAGGTTTTATTCCTTCTGCGGCGAAGGGAAGCCCATCAAGGCGGTTTCCTCAGCGGAGGAAAAGTGCAAGGCTGCAATGTCTGCCCTTAAAAACGGCAAAATCCGAACCGACATAGGCGAGGAAAAGGCCGAAAAGATATTAGAGAAGTTTTATTATCTTCAGCAGCAGCGCAACTACGTGCTTCACCTCAAAAGCGGTGACCGTGACGCAATGAAAAAAATCAACCTTGAAATAAGTGAGTTTATAAATCTTGTACTTTAAGACGGGAAAGGGGGGCGCTTATGTCCGAATTTGTAACGGCGCTTTATGATTTCAGAAGTAAACAGAGCTATATATACAGAACCAACAAAATCCGCGAAATCAGCGGCGCATCGCAGATTCTTTCGGATATGTATGAGCAGTTTTTCTGTATAGCGCGCCAAAACGACCTTAAAATCGAGAGTGATTTGTCGGTTCCGTTTTCCATCACCCGCTTTGAAAAGAGCGACCTTGACGGACAGGTGGTTTATATCGGCGGCGGCAACCTTTATATGCTTTACAAAAGCCGCGAGGTTTTCATAAGGGCGAATAAGCTTTTCTCCCGCTTCACACTGGAGAAAACCCACACCCTCAGTCTGATTGCATCGGGTGTGGCTTTTACAGGCAACTTTTCTGCCGACCGCGCCGCACTTTATAAAGAAAATATGCGCAAAAAGAACACAGGCTTCATAAGCAAGCCTGTCACCGTTCTGCCCTACACACAGGTGGACCCCGTCACCTTCCTGCCCGTAAGCGAAAAGCAGGCAGGCAAGGAGGAGGAAGAACTTTCGCGTGACCGCGTGCTGAAAAGGTGGGCATATAAGCCGGTCGGCACGACCGACATTTCAGAAATTGTCGATGAGGAGAGCTCAGACATTGCGATTATATACACCGATGGAAACAAAATCGGTGAAAAGCTGAAAAATCTCACAGCGGACCAGACAGACTATGACAACTGTGTTAAAAAGCTGCGCGATTTTTCCAAAAAAATAACCGAGATTTATATAGACGCGCCCATACGCGCCATCAGCGACGAGCTGTCAAAACAGGGCTACTCCCGTTTCAGACAGATAATCGGCGGCGGCGACGAAATCACGCTTATCTGCAACGCGCACGCGGTTGTTGACGTTGTGCGTGCGTATTATCGCGCCTTAAAGAGTGCGTCAGAGGCCGCAGGCGAGGAGTTCCACGCCTGTACGGGTGTGGCCATCTGTCAGAAAAGCGCTCCCTTTTCACAGGTGTATAAAATTGCCGAGGCGTGCTGCAAATCGGCCAAGGATAAATGCCGCGGCGACAGCGCGTCCGCCTCAAATTATATCGATTTTCATAACTGCCACGGCAGCGTGGGCGATTTCGAACAGGCGCGCGCCGTGCAGGAGGCGAAATATACCCTCCGCCCGTATGAAATAGAGGATTTTTTAGACCGCTTTGCCCAGTTCAACACCCATATAGGCAGGTCGGTCAGCCGTTCTGATATGAAAAATATAAGAGACGCCATTGTTAAGGGTGACGTCTATTACGGCATAGAACTTGAAAGAATAAAGGCAAAATATCCTGCTTTGTGTGGCATCAGCTACAAAGACGAGGAGCAAAAAAAGCTCTTTTTTGACATAGCAGATGTTTACATTCAGTGGTTTGATGCGGACGATAGGGAGGACTGCGAATGAAACTGGTCATAACCTTAAAATCGGACCTGTGCGTTGCCTCGGGCGACGGTTTTTCCGGCTCTATCGACGTTGACGTGGTATATGACAAAAACGGAATCCCCTTTATACCGGGCAAACGCTTAAAGGGCTGTCTTCGCAGCGCGGCAGAGGAATTCTTGCCGGCAGAGGTAATCGACGTAATTTTCGGCACAGCGGGTGGAAATGCAGGCTGTCTTCGCTTGGGAAATGCCGTAATTAAGGACTATGAAGAAACGGCAAAATATTTCGAATCACACGGCGTAGACGCTCAAAACGTGCTGTCGCTTTTCACCTATACCCGCGCGAGCACAGGCATAAACGAGACGGGCTATGCGGTAGAGGGTTGTCTGCGCTTTATGCGTGTTGTCAGTCATTTTGTGGGCGGCGAGGAAATGCAGTTTTTTGCCGATGTGCAGGTGGACGCAGGGCAAAGGGAAATCTTTGAAAAAATCTGCCGCGCACTTCGAAACATTGGCTACCACCGAAACAGAGGTCTGGGCGCCGTTCGGTGCGAGCTTCTGGACGAGCCGTGCGAAAATGTGATAAAAGACCTTCCTCCGCTTTCGGAAGACGAGCGCTATCGCGCCGAATATACAGTAAGACTTGAGGGCCCCGTTATGCTCCCTGCAAACAGCGGGGCAGGAACAGACGACTACATATCAGGCACAGCGATTATGGGCTTTTTTGCATCGCGTCTTCAAAACGACGATGCGTTCGGTGACCTGTTTTTCAAGGAAGACGTTGTTTTTTCCAACCTTTACCCGAAAACGAGCACAGGACAAAAATGTATACCTGCGCCCCGAATCATCGGCAAGGATAAGCTGGCGGTGGACGAAAGACAGGCATATGCCAACATTCTGACAGAAAGCACCGACAGAATTTTAAAGCCGCTCAAAAACTGCTTCGTGGATGAGGATTTTGTGCCCTGCGCCGCCGAAACCGAAATTATTTATCACAACAGCGTAAAAAACCAGATGATTTACACACAAAACTGTCTTGGGGCAGGACAGGATTTTTACGGCAGTATTGTTGCAAGCGGTAAAAGTTTACAAAAGCTGCTTTCTGCGCTGTCGGACGGACGGCTGCAGATAGGCCGCAGCAAAACCGCACAGTACGGCGCCTGCAAAATAACGGAGCTTTCAGTAAAGCGTGAAACAAGCACGGCGCTTAAAGCCGAAAAGGGAGAGCTACTTTTGTATTTGCTCCAATCGGACGTTTTGCTCCCCACAGAGAGCGGCGCATACACGGCGGATATCCGTCATTTAAAAGACGCCCTCGGCATAGAGGGTGAGGTGCTTCCGGAGAGCTCCTTTTCCTATAAAACCGTGCGCGGCTATAATGCCAAGTGGAACCAGAAAAAGCCCCATCTGCGCGCCATAGAAAAGGGTGGCTGCGTGGTGTTCAAAGCCGAAAGGGAGGAGTATCCCCAGACGGTGCTTATAGGCGACAGACAAAAAGAGGGCTTTGGTGTTGCAAGGCTGTATAAGGCATCGGAAATCACCCCCACATTTAGAACGGCAGAACAAAAAGAGGGCACAGCTGCACCGCCGTCGCTTGCGCGCCTACTGAGCGAGAGCGGCAAAGACGAAGAGGTAAAGGGCGAGGCACTTAACTACGCTCTCGCCAACAGAGAAGCCCTCACAAAGCTCAACCCGTCCTTTGTCAGTCGTGTGCTTAATATGGTTGAGCAGGCGGCGGATATAATAGACCTCAAAACGCGTGTGGCATCGGTAAAGGACGTGCGCAAAAGGGGTATTGTTTCCAACGTTATCGAATCAAACAGCCGCTTCACACAGGACCCTGCTTGGTGGAAAGAGTTTTTAAAAACCGTCTTTATAGTAATCGGTTATATGATAAAACAAAAGGGGGCAGTCGCAAATGATAAAGACCTATTATAAGCTGACCCTTTTGTTGACGTCGCCTCTTGCGGTCGGCGCACCGTATAGTGATAGAACGCGGCACGACGTGCAGTGTGATATGTGCGGAAAACCGTTCATTCCTGCAACCGCGCTTTGCGGCGCATATCGCACCTTTTTTGACGTTGCGACAGCGGATGTGCTTTTCGGCACCGTTTATGGAACGGGTGAAGGCGCCCTACGCGTGTACGATGCAACGTTAAAGGACGAAAATTATACAAGGACGACGCGTGAAAACGCACGTCTTTTAAAAGGGGAAAAGCTTATTGCCCCGGGCGGCCGCTTTAATATGGAGGTTTTGGAGCCGGGCGCACAGCTTGAAAGCTATATCGAGCTGTCGGGAAAAGAAAATTTTGCCGAGCAGATAGAAAAAATGCTCTCGTCACTTCGCGCGGGCGACCTGCGCATCGGCAGCAAGACCACCCGTGGCTTCGGCAGGGTGGACGTGACCGAATGCAAAAAAGCGGTGTTTGACCTGACAGAAGAGCTCGACGAATGGCTCGCCTTTGATATGTTTTCTGCTGATTCCTGGGAGGACAAGCCACTCCTTTCGTTAGAATCGCGCTCGGCGGCCGATTTTAATACAATCACGCTTTCGCTGTCACTTGTCGGCGGAATATCTATTAAGGAGTACACAACCGAGGCATTTTACACAGGCAGAGAGGATAAGTACGGCAACCCCGAAACCGAAACAGGCCCCGACTATAAGCACCTCACGCTTAAGTCAACGGGCGAGTCGATTATCTCCGCATTGAGCTGGGCTGGTGCGTTCCGCCACGGATTCAGAAAATATGCCGACGAGAAAACGGAAAACGTACTCTTTGGTGCCATAACAGAGGGCACTATCAAAAAATCAAAAATCGTATTTTTCGAGTCGGTCATTCGCGGCGGAGAGAGAAAGAAAATTGTAAGAAACTCCATCGACCGTTTTTCTGCCGCAACGCGTAACAGCGGACTCTATACCGAGATTACACATTACGGCGGCGATACAGAGCTGGAAATAAAAACCCCAAAAAACCACAGCGGCTTTGAAAACGCTCTGGCGGCGGTTTTGCTTGACCTGGCAAACGGGTATCTGACGCTCGGAGGACTGACGTCCGTCGGTCGCGGTGCCTTTACGGTTAACACTGCGTTTGTAAACGGCACCGATATAACAAAGCATATAAAGGAAAACAACCTGTTGGCAATCGCCGCGGCGTTAAAGGGGTGATGGCATGGCAAAACTAAAGCTTTATAAGGCCGTCGGCATCGCAGAAGAGGCGGAGATTTCTGGGCTTATCGCAGGCGCAGGGTTAGAGCAGGCCTGCTATCTTGCACTTTATACCGACCACGTCGAGTGTGATGCTTATATGAACACCTTGACTACCGAAAGCCTGCTCTCTGTCCGCGTGTTCTGCGAAGGTGCGGAATTTATGGCAACGAGGGATACCCTCACAAAGCCGTTTACCTACCGCCTGATAGATGATGCACACCTCACCTCACAGGGTGCCGACCTATCTTATTATAACGCTTATGATGAGGAGCAGTATCTGGATATAGATGCCGCACGCTCACAAGCAAACCGCTACGTGACGTCGGGCGGCGGACAATATACCTTGCCGCTTGCCGATGCAGAAAAAATACTTCTGCGCAATTACGTTATTTATAACGACGACGGAGAAGCGGAAATCAGAGATTTCAGAATAGTTAAATTCAAAAGAAAGGGGGAATAACCTATGCAGGAGAAAAGGCAAAGAACCTTCTGGCGCGAGGATGAAAGCCACACCTTTGTGAATCCATACAACTTTGTAAGGCTTGGAGGCGGTGTTAAGCGCGGCATAAGCGTAGAGGGGGACCTCACAGGCGAAATCAAGTGCCGCATCATAGCCAAAACGCCCCTCGCCTTTCCCGATGCCGCAGGTATGAGGGAGATACCCGTAAAGAATTTTCGAGGCAGCACGGAAATGCACCCTGTTTTGCCGTTTTTCTCTGTAAACGGAGCCCCCATTATAACCGGCAGCGAAATCAGAGGCGTTATAAGAAGCGCTTATGAAACGTTGAGCAACGGCTGTCTTTCGGTTAACAATAACGATATTCTGTCGGCACGTCATTCCACACCGCGCCGCGCAGGAATTCTCATACGGCAAGGCGGCGAGTGGCGTTTGTTTGCGGCAAAAAGCCGAAGGCTGAAAGCAGGGGAAGAGCCGCGTCCGCACGAAACGGCGGTGCGTGAGTGGGCAACCTCGAAAATGGAGCAAAGAAGAGGCGCTCCGCTCACAATGCGCTTTGCCTTCACAAAAACCGACAAGGAAATAAAGGCAGAAAATCTGGAGCTTGCGGTGGAAAACTATAATGCCTGCCTGGATATATACTGTGAAAACAACCGCAAGGTGTACAAGCCCCTTGTTAAAAAGGCGGACGGTAAAAAGGACGGCGGAATTTATCCTGTCTACTATGAAACCGTTACCGACAAGGACGACAGACTGTACGTCTATCTTTCGCCTGCACAGATTTCGCGCACGGTCTTTAACAACCGCCTGTCCGACCTGCTTGGAAGTTACAGTAAATGCACAGACAGCCAAAATCTTTGCGAGGCCTGCAGCCTGTTTGGAATGATGGGCACATCCGGCCGAAGAGCGTCGCACCTGCGATTTATGGATGCGCACCTCAAAACCGAGGGCGACGTTTTCATAAAGGACCAGACGCTTAAAGAGCTTGCGCCGCCAAAAATCACCTCGCTCGAATTTTATACAAGCCGACCGAACGGTGCAAAGTACTGGACGTATGACTATATGGTAAAGGGCTACTACAGGGACGGCGGAGTGACGGTGCCCGACCGAGAGGTGCTGACGGGCGAAAATCTTATAAAGGTGCGCGGCAGAAAATATTATTTCCATTCGGAAGGCGGCTACAATGCAGACGTGCGCACAAAGCGCAACATCACGACAGACCTTATAAAGCCCGAAACCGAGTTTGAGTTTTCGGTCTTTTTTGAAAAAAGGCTAATATAAGAAACCCTTGGCACTAACGCCGAGCTTGACCTCAATCTCAGTTTTGAACCACGGG
>CALDPI010000184.1 GCA_937912045.1 uncultured Clostridia bacterium | reverse complement strand
CAAGGATACCTGTGCCGATAAGAAGCACAAGACCGAGTGCGCCCCACACAACGCTGTTGATGTCGCCGTTAATTTCGGCAACGCGATCGAGAAAACTCATTTGTTTTTCCTCCTCCACCAGACGACAACACCTGTGGCAATAACCGCCATTGGCAGAAGCACAACAAATATTATTCTGAGAAGATTTGCAGAGCTTTCGGATGGCTGCATAAATGCAAAGTCAACAACCGTCTTGTTGGTGAAAGAAATATCTGTGTTGTCTGCGCCGCTTAAGGTCTTAAAGAGTGCCGTAGTGTAGGAAAGGTTTCCAACGGCATCATAGGCGGACCAGTTAGCCGAGATGAAATCGGTGCTTGAGCAGACGGTAACGTGGCTTTCGTGGCGGTTGTTATCGTCGTCATAGAACGATTCTGTCGTTACAATGATGTTGGCAAACGACTGCTTTTTATAGTCGGCTGTCGGCTTCCAGGAGGCATCGGCAGAGAGGGGTGCCGCAACAACCGTTTCACCCGTTGCCAGCACGATGTCTGTCTTGCGCTTGCCCTGTGATTCATATGCCACACTCAGCGGTACGTTGCCGTCGGCAATGTAAAGCACGTTAGAGGAGTTAACCGCCGCGGTAAAGTCGGTGCCCTTATTGGTAAGACCCATAATGGTCGGCTCGTCTGTGAGGTGGTTGCTCTCGTTGGTTTCGAAAAGGACGGCGTTTTCCTGAACGGTTACACCCCATTCCTCCAAAAAAGCATAGAGGTTGGGCATGCTGCCGCTTGCGCTGTCGCAGAAGACGAAAAGGTCTTTGCCTTTTTGACCGCCGTTGTCAAGGAAGGTTTCCAGCACTTTGATTTCGCTTGCGGCAAAATCTGTGCTGGGGGAAGTGATGACAAGCAGGTCAATTTCGCTGTCGATTTTCTCGATAATTGTGTCAGAAATTTCGGTAACGTCAAAGCTGTTGAGCTTGAGCGTGGAAGCAAGGTTGGAATAGGTGCCCTGCTTGCTGTGACCCGTCAGGAAGGCAACAGTCTTAAGGTCGTCGCTTGTGACGGTGTAAATTGCGCTGGTCAGCGCGGTTTCAACCTTGGAGCCTGTGACAGAATAAGTGCCATAGCCCATCTCGGCATAGCCGCTTGCATCATAAAGCTCGTAAAGGTCGGTATAGGTGAGAACCTTCAAATTTGTAACCTCTTCGCCGTCAACGGTAGCGGTGGAATAAACCAGAATGTCACCGTATTTGAGCGCGGTGTCGCCTGCGATTGCCTGAACAGAAGAAAAGCTGCTGGCATCGGGGTCGGCAAAGGTCAATTTGATTTTCTTGTTGTGCTTTTCATAAAGCTTCAAAAGGTTGAGGGTCTGCGTGTAATATCCGCCTGTGGAATCCTGTGCGAGATAAAGGTTTTGCGCATATGAATCCATATATCCGCCTGTATATCCCTCCTCTGTTGCACAGAGAACAACGTTTACGTCCTTGTCAACCTTTTTAATGTAGTCGATGTTATCGCCTGATACGGTGTTCTGTCCGGTTGTGGAAAGGTCAATATCCAGCGGGAAGCGTGCCGCCGCTGCGGTTGCCAGCACGTTTATGACAATGGCTGCCGTCAAAACAATCACAATGAGGGCAGAGTTATAGGTGCCGTGCTTAAGTCTTAAAACGCTGCGGATTTTCTTGTCGCCGCTTTGCTTTTTAAAGATGTTTTTTATGTTCATTCTCGGCACCCCCTTTAAGCCCAGCGTTTCTTTTCAAGCGCGCGCACGGTAAGGAATATGAACACCGCGCAAACGCTCAAGAAGAATATAACGTTTGAAAAATCGAAAATACCTGCGGCAAAGCTTTCAAAGCGGCCCATAAAGGAAAGCTTTTCAACAAAGCCTGCAATAAAGGAATTGCTAATCATAGAAGAGAAGCCGTCCATAAGCGCTATAAGCATTGAAACAACAATGCCGAGCACAGCGGATACAACCTGACTTTCGGTAAGGGAAGAAATGAAAAGTCCTATCGAAATCAGTGCCGCACCGTAAAGCAGAATGCCCAGCAGCGTGGACAGATACAAAAGCCAGTTAAGCGAAAGGTTGGCCGCAAAGATAAGCTGATAAATCAGCGTGGGCGCAAAGCCGATGCCAAAGATGGCAAGAGCGGCAAAAAACTTGCCCATTACAATTCCCGTGATGCTGACGGGTGCGGTCAGAAGTGCCTGGTCGGTCTTCTGCTTGAGCTCCTCACTTATGAGGCGCATCGTGAGAATCGGAACGGCAAACATAATGATGGTGAACATACTTGAAAACACGTAAGAAATATCACCAAAGCCGTAGGAATAAATCATCGTGAAGAAGATGCCCGAAAAGAAGAAAAGGGAAGCGAGCACAACGTATCCCAGAGGGGAAGAGAAATAATTTTTGAATTCACGTTTAAAAACTGCAGACATTATTCATTCTCCTCCTTTACTTCCGTGAGTGTGGCTTCCTCTGCGTCGTCCGAAGCCTTTTCTGCTGTGGTAACGTCCTCGTTGGTCAGGCGCAGGAATATCTGCTCAAGCGTGAGGGCGCTGTCACGCAGGGACAAAATCGGCCAGCTGCGTTCAGCAAGGCGCTCAAATACCGCCCTGCGCACGTCGGCTTTGTCCACGGGGATAATTCTGTAATCGTAAGAGCCCTTTTCCATGCTGCCCAGGTCCTCAACCGAGGAAACCTCGGGAACAGAAAGCAGGGTTTTGGTGACGTCACGCTTAGGTCCTGCAACCCTGATTTCAAGCGCGCCGTCGGCAGAGATTGCGCGGGACAGCTCGTCGGGGGTTCCGTCGGCAACTATGTGACCGTTGTTGATGATGATAATGCGGTCGCAAACGGCCTGAATCTCAGACAGTATGTGCGAGGACAGAATAACCGTGTGGTTTCTGCCAAGACGGGCTATCAGATTGCGTATTTCAATAATCTGCTTGGGGTCAAGACCAACCGTCGGCTCGTCAAGAATAAGTGTGTCGGGGTTGCCGATAAGCGCCTGTGCAATTCCCACACGCTGACGGTATCCCTTTGAAAGATTTTTAATAAGGCGGTTTTGTACACCGTCAATCATAACAAGCTTGCAGATTTCGTCAATGTGCGGCTTTCTCGGCAACTTGACTTTTTTAAGGTCAAACATAAAATTGAGGTATTCCCTGACCGTCATATCGGTGTATAGCGGGGGAATTTCAGGCAGATAGCCGATATGGCGCTTTGCCTCCTCAGGATTTTCAATAATGTCGTAGCCATCAATGGCGGCGCTTCCGGCCGTCAGCGATATATAGCCTGTCAGAATGTTCATAATGGTGGATTTTCCTGCGCCGTTGGGGCCGAGGAAACCAACAACCTCGCCGTCCTTGATGCTGAAAGAAACATCATTAACAGCCAGGTGACTTCCGTACCGTTTGGAAAGTGCGGTAACTTCAATCATCTTCTAAACCTCCAAAAAAGAGAAATTTTTCTTTTCCTATGTTAGCAAACAAATTTATAAAATATGTAAACTGTTTTTTAACAAATTATATTTATTATAACTGTTAAAGTTATAATAATCAATATTTTATTGACTTAAGGGAGTAAATACCTTAAAATATTCACTATAACACCGAAAGGAAAGTGACATAAATGGCAGAAATAAAACCCTTTAAGGCCCTGCGCTATACACAAAAGGCAGGCACCATCAGCGAGTGCTGCTGCCCTCCGTATGACATCATTAGTGCCAAGGAAAAGGAAGAGTATCTTGCGAGAAATCCACACAATATAATCAAGCTCGAGCTTCCGGGAACGGAATATGCCGACTATGAAAAGGCGGCAGCCACGCTCGACGGCTGGCTCGAAAGCGGTGTGCTTGCCGAGGACGATTGCGAATCGATTTACGCTTATGAGGAGGCGTTTTCGGTCGCAGGGAAGGAATATTCCTTCAGGGGTATTGTCTGCCGCGTAAAGCTTTATGACTTTTCGGAAAACGTCGTTCTTCCGCACGAGGAAACCTTGAGCAAGGCGAAAGAGGACCGCTTCTGCCTTATGAATGCTACAGGCTGTAATATAAGCCAGATTTATTCGCTCTATAATGATAAGGAGGGTGAAACCGCAAGGACTGTCGGTGCGGCAACACAGGGCGCCCCCGAAAACGAGTTTACCGATGCCGCAGGCGTCACACACCGTATGTGGAGAATAACCGACGCAGAGGCCATTTCCGACATTTGCGAGCAGTTCCGTGACCGCAAGCTCTACATAGCCGATGGACACCACCGCTATGAGACCGCTCTGCGTTACAAAAAGAGCGTTTACGGCAGGGGCGATAGTGGTTACGTTATGATGTTCCTTATTGATATGGAAAACGACGGACTTGTGGTGTTCCCCACACACAGAATTATCCGCGGAATAGAAAATTTTGACACCGCCGCACTGCTTGCCGCCGCGAGCGAGAATTTCACGGTTGAAAAGCTTGCCTCAAAGGACGAGTTTGGACAGAAGCTCAGCGAAGGCTATGAAGCACACAAAAAGGTTTTCGGCTTCTATGACGGAAGCGAGGCATATCTTTTAACCCTCAAAAACGAGGACGCAATGAAAAAGGCAATGCCAAACGCATCCGACGCACTCAAGGGTCTGGACGTTTCGGTGCTTCACACTCTGTTGCTCGAGCAGGTGCTGGGCATTGATAAGGAAAATATGGCAAAGCAGATAAATCTCACCTATACCCGTGACGAAGCCGAGGCTATTGCCGCGGCAGAGGGGGATTGCAACGCCTGCTTTATCATCAACCCCACCCGCGTGGACGAGATTGCCGCAGTTGCCGCCGCAGGCGAAAAAATGCCGCAGAAATCGACCTATTTCTATCCCAAGCTTATAACAGGCCTTGTGATGAATAAAATATTTTAGGCTTAAACGGAATCCCCACCGCCATAAAGACGCGTGGGGATTTTTTATTTTAAAAAAGTGTTGACAAAAGTCTGCGGTTATGATATATTTATTTTTGCTGTTAAACGCTGGTGTAGCTCAGTTGGTAGAGCAGCTGATT
>CALDPI010000183.1 GCA_937912045.1 uncultured Clostridia bacterium | reverse complement strand
GCTTATGCTATTGCACCGAGAATCGGTTGGATAATATTTTTAACTGTGAAATTAACAACAGCAGTCATAATTCCGCTGATGATTTCACTGAAACCGTCGGTACCGAAAAGATTATAGAACAGAAGGCTGATTGCCGAGAATATCGGCACAGGCGGCAAAATCGTCTATATACCTATGCGGACGGTCTATCATAAGATGGACGTCCATCGGGATTTTTGTGTGACGCTTCACACTATCAATCACAGGCACACCAAAGGACATATTGGGCACGAAGTTGCCATCCATTACGTCCATATGCAGCATATCAACGCCGTTTTCCTCGAAGATTTTCAGCATTTGGTCCATTCTTAAAAAATCCGCCGAAAGCACCGACGGTGAAAGCATTGCCATATAATCACTTTCCTTTCTTTTGTCCATTTTAAACCATACCAACTTTTATGTCAAGGCGGTAAAAAGTTATACTTGTGCTATTTTTCTGTTTGTGTTATACTGTTTGCAAACGAAGTATGGAGGAACATATATGGCTGAAAACAAAAAAGTTATTATTTCCAGCGACAGCACTACCGATTTGAGCCCCGAGCTTATTGAAAGATATAACGTCCGCATAAAACCGCTTGAAGTTGTTATGGGTGACAAGAGCTATATTGACGGTGTTGAGGCAACACCCGATGACCTTTATGAATATGCAGAGCGCACAGGCACACTTGCCAAGACCTCTGCCACCGGAATTGGCGAGCATATGGAGTTTTTCCAGAGTCTCACAGCCGACGGAAGTGAGCTTGTTTATCTTACCATAAGCTCCGCTATGTCGGCCAATAACAATAACGCACGTCTTGCCGCTGAGGAGGTGCCCGGCGTTTACGTTGTGGACACCAAAAACCTTTCAACAGGTGGCGGACTTTTGGTTATTGCCGCGGCTGAAATGGCCAACGCAGGTCTTTCTGCCTGCGAAATTGCAGAAAAGGTTTCGGCACTTGCAGACAACGTTGACGCGTCGTTCGTTGTTGACGACCTCAACTATCTTGCAAAGGGCGGCCGTTGCTCTGCTGTTGCTGCCTTGGGTGCAAACCTTTTAAAGCTTAAGCCCTGCATTGTTGTAAAGGGTGGCAGCATGGGAGTTGAAAAGAAGTACAGAGGCAACTTTGCTTCGGTACTCAAGACCTATATTGACGAGCGCCTTGCAGACGCTGACGATATTGACACCACACGCGTATTCGTTACGCACGCAGGTGTTGATGCCGCTGTGCTTGAATCTTGTGTTGAGCAGGTCAAGGCTGCGCTTCCGTGGGGTGAGGTCTTTGCAACCCGCGCAGGCTGCACCATCTCGGCACACTGCGGACGCAACACTCTCGGTGTTTTGTTTGTTCGTAAAACTCCGCTCATTAAGTAACATTTTTTCTCACTCTGCATAGGATATAGAGAAGGGGCCGCAAAGGGATTCCCGCTATATCGGCGATGGTCTGGACTATCCACAGAGTACCGATTAAATGCCCCGTTTATATAAAAAAGCACCTGTGAAAACAGGTGCTTTCTTTTTTATCTTTCCTCGTCCTCGGGGAGCAGTCGCTCGTCGTCAAACACGTTGTCATCCTCGTACTTGGGCATATATTCCTCCGGTACGGGAAGACCGAGGGAAAGGCGCTTTTCAATATCCTCGCCCGGACGGTCCTTATAATACGGCTCTATCATATATTTATAGATGGAATCGAAGATATTGTACTGCACGAGATAGGAGCGAAACGCAGGATAAAGGAAGAGAAGAATAAGCGTTGCAATGGCATAACCCATTCCGCCGCCAAACCACAAAATTGCAAACACGGCTGCTAAAAATAAAGCCAGGCTTAAAAGTATTACCGCGTTGCGCTTGAGGTTTATAAACACGAACTTAAATGCGTTCTTATACACGTCGACAAGGCGCAGCGAAAAGGTGATGAGAAGCATCGGAATATAGAACTGCATCATTGTGAAGGTGAGCAGTAAAAACATACTGATGCCTGTGAAGATGACCTCCATTGTGCCCGACTCGCTTCGGGGGAAGAAAAACCAAACGTCGAATATCAGCAGCGCCGTTACGATAACGTTGAATATACCCGAAAGCAGACCTTTTTTCCAGTTCTTTTTAACGGTGTCAAAAAAGTCTGACGCGCCGAAGGAATGCTTTTCCCTTACGATTGCGCGGGTGACGTTTGCAAGGCCAATTTCGCCAAGGCCGTATGTAACAA
>CALDPI010000182.1 GCA_937912045.1 uncultured Clostridia bacterium | reverse complement strand
AAGCACAAAATGATTAAAGTGAGTAATATGATTCCCCAACTTTCCGTGAAGAACCGTTTTTTTTGTGAAGAGGCGAAAACTTCCTTAAGAAGCGGTTTTGTTGTGAAAATGAAAAATACCCGTGTGCCGACTGAAACGGTACACGGGTAAAGCATTATTCAGTTTACGCTTTTTGCAATTTCAACTGCTTCCTTACACTTCTGAGCTATCTCATCGGGGGTGCCCTTCATCATCCAGCTGCCGCCTACTGCGAATATCTTTTCCCATTTAAGATATTCTGCAAGATTTACATCCGAAATACCTCCTGTGGGAAGGAAGGTGACCTGCGGAAATGCTGCGGCAAGCGCCTTCATAGTGGGAAGTCCGCCGTAGTTTGAGCAGGGGAAGAATTTGATTATTTTACAGCCGTATGATATAGCTGTCATAACCTCTGTAGGAGTAACGCATCCTCCGAGGTAGGGAATATCCTTTTCATTGCAGTAATCAAACAGCTCTTTTTGAGACCAATTATACATTGGGAACGACTCTATAAAGTCCTCTTCCCTGATTCCATAAAGCAGGTATTCTCTACCGCCCGGCTCATTTATTAGCTTAAGCTCGACACCGAAAAACACCGAAAAACCGATTTTTTCACCCGCCGCTTTACAGCACCTATAATTATCAACATAAAATTCTGCCTGCTCTGACAGCACGGTGCTCAGTCTGTCGCAGTGCCTTGGAAAGCAATGGTTGGTGAGCACAATGGCGTCAATGCCTGCTTTCTTAAACATTTCAGGCAGGAGCTCGGGCTCGTGATGAGCGCATTCACTTGCAGGAACGCAGTGTGTATGCATATCAATTTTCACAAAAATCACCTTCAAGCAATCATCTGGATAATTATAGCATAATTTATATCGTTTTACAACGTCAGCCGTTAGAAATATTAATAAAAACCAAGCCGTTTTATGCGGCTTGGTTTTTAAAAAATTAATTATACGCCCTGTTTTGCGCGGCGATAAGCCTCTGTTTCTGTGCAGCCATTTTCGACAACGTGTCCCGGAAGCGGAACAATCTTCTCGTGGATGGCATCCAAAATCCATCCTGCCTGCGGGAAGAAGAACTCGTCAAACTCGAATGGAGGTGTAATCCAGTTGCGTGCGCCAACTACAACAGGAGGTGCATCGAGGTCGTCGAAGCAAAGCTCTGTGATGTTCTTTGCAACGTCGTTTAAGAAGGAGCCGCGTGTGCAAGCGTCGGACACGAGCACTACCCTGCCGGTTTTGCGAACAGACTCGACAATCTTGGTGTAATCAAGCGGAACGAGTGAATGCAGGTTAATAACGTCGGCCTCCATACCGTATTTCTCGCTCAACTGTTTTGCAGCATCCATTGCTCTGTAAAGTGCGGCACCGATGGTCAGAATTGTTATATCCTTACCGTCGCGGACCTTGTTGGTGTCGCCGATCTCGATCTCGTAGCGCTCCTCGGGAACGCCGCCCTCGTGGAACTGCTCGCCCACGTCGTAGATTCTCTGAGACTC
>CALDPI010000181.1 GCA_937912045.1 uncultured Clostridia bacterium | reverse complement strand
AATCGCTTCCACCACTACTTAAGAACTTCATATAATTTTCTAACGCGCCCTCTTTTTTATTTAATATATTAGTTATTTCTTTTAAATTTTTATTTGTTATTGTTAATCCTGTTATTGTTTTTTCATTTCCATCAAACACACCTGTTATATTTGGAAGTGGAATCCATTCTTCTCCTGAAATATCAATATTTTCCATTAATCTAAATCTCCTTCTTCTTATTCATTATTTCACATAATTTATCTTCATCCATTGTTGGAAGATTATCGACAACAACACAGTTGCAGAAGGCGACGCTATTATCGGTCTCGCTTCCACAGGCGTTCACTCCAACGGCTTCTCACTCGTAAGAAAGGTGTTTGACGTTGAAAATGCCGATATCAAATCGCCCGAGGCTGCACTTGGCGGCAGGTCAATCGGCGAAACCCTGCTCACCCCCACAAAGATTTATGTAAAATCCATTTTGGCACTTCTTGATGCCGTAAAGGTAAGAGCGATTTCGCACATAACGGGCGGCGGCTTTTATGAGAATATTCCGCGCAGCATTCCGGACGGCTTTGGCGCAAAAATCGAAAAATCTGCCGTCAAGGTTTTACCCATATTCAACCTCATCGCAGAGCGCGGCGGCATCAGCGAGCACGATATGTTCAACACCTTTAATATGGGTGTCGGAATGAGCGTTGTTGTCGCTAAGGAGGATGCCGAAAAGGCACTCGAGGTTTTAAAAGCACAGGGCGAGGACGCCTATGTAATTGGTGAAATCATTAAATCAGAGGAGAAAATTACAATATGCTGAAAAAGCTGACAGACGGAATAATGGCAGGCATTATGATAGCCCTCGGCGGCAGCGTTTTTCTTGCCGTTCGCGCAGAGTCTTTGATAGCGGCGGCGGTGCTTTTCTCGGTTGCGCTGCTGTGCATCTGCTTTAAGGGTTATTCACTCTTCACAGGCAAGGTGGGATATATTGTTGAAAGCCACAAAAAAGCTGATTTTGAAACCTTGCTTTTGGGCCTTCTCGGCAACCTGATAGGCACCTACGTTTGCGGACTGCTAATCAGCGTCCCATTTAAAAACTATTCTGCACTCGCAAAAGAACTCTGCACCGCCAAAATGGCACAAACCGTGCCTGAGGCACTTATCCGCGCACTGTTTTGCGGAATTTTAATGTACCTCGCCGTCAGCATATACCGCGAAAAACAAAGCATTGCAGGTATACTTTTTTGCGTGCCCGTCTTCATTTTAAGCGGTTTTGAGCATTCGATAGCGAATATGTTCTATTTCGCGGCATCGGGCATTGTATCATTCCGTGCATTTTTGTATCTGTGGCTGATAATCATCGGAAATGCCGCAGGCGGAATGCTTTTGCCTGCACTTTCACTCATTGGAAAGGAAAAGAACAATGCGTAAGGTTAAAATTGCCGTGCTTGTTTCGGGCGGCGGCACAAATTTACAGGCCCTGCTCGACGCCGAAAAGAGCGGCATCATAAAAAACGGCGAAATAGCGCTTGTGGTGTCAAACAAGGCGGATGCCTATGCGCTGACACGCGCACAAAACGCAGGTGTCAAGACCGCCACGGTTTTAAAATCGGAGTGCGGCAGTCGCGAAGCGTTTGAAGATAAAATCATAAAGCTCCTCAAAGACGAGGGGATAGAGGTTATTGTCCTTGCAGGCTTTATGACCATCCTTGACGAACAGGTGTGCAACGCTTTCCCTTATAAGATGATGAACGTTCACCCTGCGCTTATTCCGAGCTTCTGCGGAAAAGGCTTCTACGGACTCCA
>CALDPI010000180.1 GCA_937912045.1 uncultured Clostridia bacterium | reverse complement strand
ACCGAGATGTCTCCATTCGGGCGGTGAGCTCTTACCTCGCCTTTCCACCCTTACCATCCTGCGATGGCGGTATATCTCTGTTGCACTCTCCCTTAAGGTCACCCTCGGCAGCCGTTAGCTGCTATCCCGCCTTATGATGCTCGGACTTTCCTCAGGCAAATGCCCGCAGCCGTCTGGCCCACTCACAAGCAAGAGTTTAACACAAAACCAAAATAAAATCAAGTCAAATGCTGTCACAAAGCACCCACACTGAATAGTATATTTTTAGGAGGGTGATAAGATGTTTGATATAAATACCTTACCCAAAGCCTTTTTGGCGGCCAACAGCAGCGAGGGCTTTGTGTCATATTTTAAAGAGTGCTACAGTGCCGAGGACGGCTTTAAGACCTACATAATAAAGGGCGGTCCCGGCACAGGCAAATCGTCTATGATGAAGCAGCTTGCAGCATATTTCGCAGAAAAGGGCGAAACGGTAGAGCTCTGTCCCTGCAGCAGCGACCCCGATTCGCTCGACGCCGTTATTTTCAAAAATAAAAAGGCGGTCATAATGGACGGCACCGCGCCGCACACCGTTGACCCGTCATATCCGGGTGTGTGCGAAACCATAGTGAATTTATCAGATTGCTGGGACAGCAAAAAATTTGAGGGCAGGGAGGTCGATATACTTAAATACACAAAAGAAAACAAGGCGCTCCACGCGCGTGCCTCGCGTTATATAAAGGCCGCAGGCACACTTTTTGACGATATGTGCCGAATGTCCTTGCAGTTTACGGATATATCCCGTGCCACAGCATATGCCAAAAAGCTTTCAAACCGCCTGATAAAGCAGGGAAACGGCGGGGAAGAGCACGTAAGGTTTTTGAGCGGCATAACCCCTAAGGGTCTGCTTTTTTTCAAAAATACACCAGGTAAAATGGCAGAAACAATCATTGCCATATCCGACGAGTACGGCACCGTGGCAAACGTTATGCTTTCGGTCATACGCGAGGAGGCGCTTAGACGCGGTCGGGAAATCTACACCTGTTATAACGCCATTAATCCCAAAATGCTTGACCATATTTTAATTCCCTCGCTGTCGCTTGCTTTCTGCGTTCAAAATCGCCACACCCATCCGGAAGGCGTCACACGATATATTCATTCGCGCAGATTCGTATCAGCGGCGGATAAAGCAGCATATAAGACAAAATTAAACTTTGCAAAGCGCGCCTCAGACGAGCTTTTATCGGAGGCTGTGCGCATATTGGCCGAGGCAAAGCACACCCATGACCTGCTCGAAGCTTATTATATAGAGGCAATGGACTTTTCTTTAGTGGGAAAGCAAACCGAAAAAATCGCATACGAAATAGAAAAAAGGTAGTACAGAGCACTACCTTTTTAAAGCATATAAATTCCCGAGTCTAAAAGTACAAATTCGTAAGCGCGAATTTTTATGTACTGATGCACAGGCTCGTCAAATTCTCTGTAAATTTTCATCGAGTAGGAGTTAAGGTCAATCTCAAAAATCTTGCATTCCTTGGTGTCGCAGACCTTCATAATTCCGTCTTCAATAAAAATCCCCTTGGGCGAGGAAATAACAGGGCTTCTTCCACCGCCAAGACGCAGCTCGTCACGCATTGTGCGCGCGTTATAACGGATTAAAACACCGCTGTCTTTGTAAGAACACCAAATGGCGTTTCCCGTCGCCGCAACACCCGAAACCGCGTTGCCTCTGTGGTTCAGCACGCCGGTCCAGACGGGGTTGTCATCGGCATCCAGAATGCCTGCGTCACCGCTGTCGGCAACGTAAAATATTCTGCCGTCGGCAAGCTCGGCAATTTTGCAGGTGACGAGGTTATATTCTTGCATAGGACGGGTTTTATACTGTGTGCCGAATTTTGCAATGGAATAAAAATCAGGAGTCACATTGGTCATAACGCCGCTTTCAAAGGAAATCATCTTAAAAGCAACCGTCATCTGCTCGTCGGTTTTGTCCTGACAGTAGGAAAAAATCATTCCGTCCGACATTGCAACAATGTCCAAAGCAGAAGAATCATAAATCTGTTCCATAATGTGCCTCCTTTCAAGTCGTATAGATATATATTACATTAAAATACTTTCAAAATCAACATAATAAATTATTAAAATTCAATTTCTGCGTTTTCACCCGTTTTTACGAATCCAAATTTCTTGTAAAAACCCACAAGTTCGTCGCTGCAAAGCACAAGCGTGGGCCTCGCAAGGCGGTGAACCATAGCCGAAACGCACACCCCTGCGAATCCGCCGCCGCGGTTTTCTCCTGCGCAAACACCGCAAATAAGCGCAGCCCCGTCTATCACGTAGGGTGCAACGCAAACGGTGCCCTTATAGGTCGCGGCAAGCGCCGTGCCGTGCCTTATCCTGTGCGACAGGTCGGCAATAAAGGCGGTGCGCTCAGGCAGGATAATATCGCCGTCGGTGCCGAGTGATAAAATGTTATAAATCTCATCGGTTGAAGGCGCAAAATCCACCGCCGCACCGATGCCCTTGCAGCATTCCAAAACATTAACCGTTCGGTAAGCAAAGCCTAATTTTTCTGCCGCCGAAACCGAGCAGGAAATTCCGCCCGCCCCGATAGCACCGAGGAATTTTTTAACCTCTTCGCTGTCAAAATCATCGCCGTACAGCGTCACGTGACCGTCAATTTTACAAATAAGCGTGGCACCTGTCTGCCATACCGTGCAAAAGCTCTTAAGCGTGCCGTAAGCCTTTATGCTTGCGGCAATTTTTATATAGTTCGGGTCCTTGATAGGTTCGTCTGTAAAACGGCTTACAAGCTTAATCATTTTTGTCCCCCAGCCTGCAAAGCATATATTCGCACAAGGATCACAGTGTGAAATATGGTGCCTTCCATGTAAAGTTACATTTTGATCACGATCTGCTACCGCTTTTCTGAATTTAAGCATCGGAAAGTTTTTCAGACAGAGCTCTTGCAAGCTCGTAACAAGCGGTAATATCACTCTTTTTCAGCATATTTGACTGAGAATGAATGTATCTGCAGGGGACCGAGATTGCCAGCGTCTTAACGCCCCCGCGTGAGCGCTGGATAGAGCGTGAGTTGTTGCCGCCTGCAACGGCGGTCTTTTTCTGGCATTTGAGTCCGCTACCCATTGCCATATCAAACAAATCACGGTCGTAAAGCGTGCCTCTGTCCATAAAGGAAACCACAGGCCCGTCACCCATCACACAAACACGTTCACCGTCCGAAACACCCAAAATATCGGATGCGGTCGTCGCTTCAAGACACAGACAGCAGTCGGTGTAAGCGGCGCATTCTGCACCGCGTGTGCCAACCTCCTCCTGCACGGTAAAAGTGGCGTAAAAATCATATAAGGGCTCGGATAAAATCAGCTTAATGAGTATAGCGCAGCCAAGCCTGTCGTCAAGCGCGCGTGCGGTTATACGCCCGTTATTTTCGTAAAACGGCGTGTCAAAAACCGCCGTGTCACCAACGCTTACAAGCTTTTCGGCCTCTTCCTTGCTGTCACAGCCAATGTCAATGTAAAGTCCCTCTGTCTTGGGCAGCTTTTTGCGCTCGTCTCTGCTTGTCAGATGTATGGGCTTGTTGCCAATAACACCCAAAACCTTTCCAAAACGCACCCTCTGTGCTAAAAGGCACTCGGTCTCAATATGACCGACGGTGGCAAATTTAATAAGTCCGTCGGCTGTAATATAGGTTGCAATCACACCAACCTCATCGGTGTGTGCGTCCAGCATAATCTTGCGGCTCGGACGGTTTTTACCCTTTTTAAAGGCAATGATGTTGCCCATATTGTCCACACTGTATTCGCAGTGACCGTCTATCAGCTTTATAATCGCGTTTCGGATATCAGCCTCATCGCCCGAAACACCGTCACGCTTACAAAGGGCCTCGATAATTTTAAGCATTTTTTGCACCCCCTGCCATAATGTAGGAAAACAGCAGCCTTGCAACCGATTCAACGTCCAAAGCGTCAATAACCTCGGCATCGGTGTGCATATTGCGCAGCGGAATGGAAACAAGTCCCGTGGGAATACCCTGCTTTGTAACCGAAATTACGTCGGCATCGGTGGAGGTTGTACCGCCCATCGTTTCAAGCTGATAGGGGATGGAGCCACGCTTTGCCGCCTCTATGAGTGCCGACACAACCCTGCGTGACAGCACAGGCGACTGACCAATCATTGCGCCCTTTGAAAGCTCACCGCACTCCTCGGGTACAATACCTGGGAATGCCGCAAAGCTAACGTCAACAGCCACAGCCTCGTCAAAATTACAGTCAAAGGCGGCGGTTTTGGCACCGCGCGTGCCAAGCTCCTCTGCGTTGCAAAGCAGCAAAAGCACGTTAACAGGCGGACGCTTATCCTTTAGCATATCGGCAAGATAAATAAGCGCGGCAACACCGGCCCTGTCATCAAGAGCCTTGCCGGTCATACGCTCGCCCTGCAGTCTCTGGCAGGTGGCGGCATAGGTCACAAGGTCACCGGCAGAGATAACCGCCGAAGCATCCGAAAGTCCCGTATCAAGAGAAAGCTTGCCAACATCGTCAAATTCCTTTTCATCCTTGGTAAGATGCGGCGGAATGCTTGTAAACACAGCAGAGATATCCTCTTTTCCGTGCACAACAACGCGGTGTGAGGGCAGCGTGCGGATATCAAAGCCGCCTGCACAGGCAACCTTTAAAAAGCCGTCCTTAACGTCGGTCACAATAAATCCGATTTCGTCGGTGTGTGCCTCAACCGCAACGGTGTAATCACTCTCACCCTTTATAAAAGCGGCAAGACAGTTGCCGTAAATACGTTTTACAACGCAAAAGTTTCCGAGCATACGCTCTGCAAGCTTCACCGTTTCATCAATGTGTCCGATACAGACGCTGTTCGAAAGCTCGGCAATTAATTCTTTAATATCCATCAAAGCTCGTTCACCAACTCTTTAAAATAAATACCTCTTGCGGCAAAATTCGGGAAAGCATCAAAGCTCGCGCAGGCAGGGCTCAGGGTTACAACGTCACCCGGAACGGCGCGCTCGTGCGCAAGTTTAACCGCCTCTTTAATGTTTGGAAGTTTAATGATTTCGGGCGAGCCCTTGTAGCAGTCACATTCGGTCACAGCCTTTTCAATCGCGTCGGCGGTGGGACCTGTGAGCAGCAAAAGCTTAACCTTTTCGGCAATGTGCGGTGCCATCGGCTCAAAGGGAATGTGTTTGTCGTAGCCGCCGGCAAGCAAAATTACGTTGCCGTCGAATACCTTAAGTCCTGCAATGGTACGCGTCGGGCTGGAAGCGATAGAATCGTTGTAATACCTAACACCGTTGATTTCACGTACAAATTCGTTGCGGTGCTCAACTCCGTTAAAGCTTTTTGCAACGTGTCTGATGCTCTCGGCACTGACGTAACCCCAAACGGCCGAAATTGCGGCAAGATAGTTAGCAACGTTGTGGTCGCCCAAAATGGCAATCTCTCGTCTGTCAAGCAGCGGCACGTCAATTCCGCGGTAGCACATATGAAGCATTCCCTCACCGTCAAGCCAGGCACCGTTTTTAACGCGGCGCTCCATGCTGAAACCAAGCGTCTGTCCGCGCGTGTCGGGCTTAAAGCCAAAGGTTATATCATTGTCATAGTTAAGCACCGTGCGCGAAAATGCGTTCTGGTGCATAAGTACGTTTCGCTTTGCCTCAACGTATTCGTCCATATCCTTGTGCACGTCAAGATGGTTGGGTGCCACGTTGGTCACAACCGCAACGTCGGGGCTTTTGCGCATAGAGATAAGCTGGAAGGAGGAAAGCTCAACCACAACGTAATCCTCGGGCTTGATTTTATCAATAATCGGCAAAAGTGGTGTACCGATGTTGCCGCCAAGATGTACCGTCTTACCCTCGGCCTTCAGCATTTCGGAAATAAGGGTGGTGGTTGTCGTCTTACCGTCAGAGCCGGTAACCGCAAAAATCGTAGCGGGGCAGAGGTCAAAAAATACCTCCATCTCACTCGTAACGGCAATGCCCTTTTTGCGTGCCGAATAAAGCTCCGGCAGATTAAAGTTCATACCGGGCGTGCGGAAGATAATGTCCACCTCAAGATTATCAAGATAATTTTCCCCAAGACGAAGCTCGGCACCTGCCGCCTCAAGCTTGTCGGCAACCTCGCCCAACTGTTCGCGTGTGCGGCGGTCACAGGCAAATACGCGTGCGCCCTTTTTAAGAAAATCAAATATGAGCTGAGTGTGGCTTATACCAATACCACACATAGCAATTTTTTTACCGTCCAAATTATTCCAGAATTGTTTGCAGTCCATAACGGAGCCCCCAATAAAATGTTATATATTATATTATACTTTCATACAATTAAAATATCAATAATAAAAAAATCCGACCAAAGACCGATTATAGGGACTTTTAAAAATATAAAATAAAAAATGTAAAAAGGGACTTGACAAATGAAAACCCTTGTTATATAATGAAAATACAGAAAACGAACAAATGTTCGTTTTAGGAGGAAACGAAAAATGAGCATAGGATTTATTATTCAGACAATCATAGAACTTGTTATGGCGGCAGCCGTTATTTTCGCGGTCTTGCGTGAGGATACACTCATAAAGTTTGAAGAAAAAATTGCCGCAGCGCTTCGTAGCCGTCGCGCACAGAAAAAGGCACTCATCATCAAAACAGAGGATAGCTATTCACACTGCGCATAAAATATTTGCATACACACAAAAAACACCGAGCTTCGCGGCTTACCCTTCGCTGCGGAGTTTGGTGTTTTTTTCTTGATTTTAAGCGGATTTAGTGTTATTATGTTGATAGTAAATTTTTGGAGAACGATATGCAACAATTTAGAATTGAAAAAGACTCAATCGGTGAGATTTTAGTGCCTTCTGAAAACCTTTGGGGCGCACAGACCGAACGCAGTCGTAGAAATTTTCAAATTGGCAAAGAACAAATGCCGGGCGAAATCATCGTAGCCTTTGCATATTTAAAGGCAGCTTGCGCTAAGGCAAATTTTGATTTTGGAAAAATCAGCGAAGCACAGCGTGATGCAATCGTAGACGTCTGTGAGGAAATTAAAAGCGGCACCCTTGCGGGTGAGTTCCCGCTTGTTGTCTGGCAGACTGGCAGCGGCACACAGACTAATATGAACGTTAACGAGGTTATTGCCAACCGCGCAAATATGAAATGCGGTGAAAAGCTTTTGCACCCTAACGATACGGTTAACTGCTCTCAAAGCTCGAACGATACATACCCGAGCGCAATGCGCATAGCCTTTTGCAGAGAAATAGAAAGACTAATACCGGCTGCAGAGCAACTGCGTGATGCTTTTTTAAAGCTCGAACAGGAGAACGAGGGTATAATCAAAATCGGCAGAACGCACCTGCAGGATGCCGTTCCGCTCACCTTCTCGCAGGAAATCAGCGGCTGGCGCAGCATGCTTGATAAGGATATTGACGCCATAAAGCAGAACGCAAAAGCACTCACGTCCTTGGCAATCGGCGGCACCGCCGTCGGAACGGGGCTCAACGCACCCGAAGGCTTTGGTGACCGCGTCGCAGAATATCTCAGAGAGGAAACGGGCATAGACTTTTCCTCATCGGATAATAAATTCCGTTTACTCACGTCGCTTTCGGACGTGGCGCTGGCGCACGGCGCACTCACAGCCCTTGCCGCCGACCTTATGAAAATAGCAAACGATATTCGCCTGCTGTCCTCGGGACCGCGTTGTGGCATTGGCGAAATACTCATCCCCGAAAATGAGCCGGGCAGCTCCATAATGCCGGGCAAGGTCAACCCCACCCAGTGCGAAATGGTCACAATGGTGGCAGCGCGTGTAATGGGCAACGACACAAGCGTTTCCTTTGCCGCCTCGCAGGGCAATTTCCAGCTCAACGTGTTTTTACCCGTCACAGCATACAGCTTTTTGCAGTCGGCAAGGCTTTTAACTGATGCAATGAGTTCTTTCAAAAAGAACTGTGTTGTGGGCATAAAAGCCAACACCGAAAAAATGTCACAAAATCTCAACCGTTCTTTAATGCTCGTCACGGCGCTAAACGGCAAAATCGGCTACGAAAAAGCCGCCACTGTCGCCAAAACAGCATATAAAGATAATATAACCTTGGCAGAGGCTGCAGAAAAGCTCGGGTTTTTAACAAAAGCCGAGGCGGAGCGCGCCCTCTCGCCCGACAAAATGATAAGGAGTAGCAAATGAACATCAACGAAGAATCACTAAAATTACACTATGAGCTCGGCGGAAAAATAGAGGTTGTCTGCCGCAAGCAAATTGAAAACAAGGACGACCTTTCCTTGCTTTACACCCCCGGTGTAGCAGAGGCCTGCCGCGAGATACATAAGGATTATGACAAATCCTTCGCACTTACCCGCAGAAATAACCTCGTTGCCGTAATAACCGACGGCACCGCCGTTTTGGGCCTTGGCGATATCGGTCCTGCCGCCGCAATGCCGGTAATGGAGGGTAAATGCGCCCTGTTCAAAGCGTTTGCAGACGTTGATGCATTCCCAATTTGTCTTGACACCAAGGACGTTGACGAAATAGTCAGAACGGTATATCTCATTTCCAAAAGCTTCGGCGGCATAAATTTGGAGGATATCGGCGCACCGCGTTGCTTTGAGATTGAAAGAAGACTCAAAGAGCTTTGCGATATTCCCGTATTCCACGATGACCAGCACGGCACCGCCGTTGCAGTTTGTGCCGCGCTCATAAACGCGTTTAAGGTTACAAACAGAAAAATGGGAGAGGCAAAAATCGTAATTTGCGGTGCAGGCGCCGCAGGCACAGCCATTGCAAATCTTATAATGAAGATGGGCTTCGGCACTGTTATAATGACGGGCAGAAAAGGCATTATTTGTGAGGGAGATGAAACTCTAACAGAAGCACAGCAAGAAATCGCAAAGGTTACCAACCCCGATAGATTAAAGGGTACCCTCGCTGATGCACTCGTTGGCGCAGACGTATTTATCGGCGTTTCGGCACCCCACATTGTAACCACAGAAATGATAGCCACAATGAACAAGGATTCGATAGTGCTTCCTATGGCAAACCCCACCCCCGAAATCGAGCCTGAGGATGCCATAGCGGGCGGCGCAAAAATCGTCGGCACAGGCAGAAGCGACTATCCCAACCAGATTAATAACGTTCTCGTATTCCCCGGAATATTTAAAGGTGCTCTTCGCGCACGCGCAAAGGCAATAACCGAGGATATGAAGGTCGCAGCGG
>CALDPI010000179.1 GCA_937912045.1 uncultured Clostridia bacterium | reverse complement strand
AGCAGACAGACTGGGAGTTGATTTCATTGTCAGCTTATCTGTTGACGAAGCTCATCTGCCATAGGCTTGCGAGTTCCCTTGTATCCCTCAAACATCTCATGACGGAATGTAGGTGCTTTAAGGTCAAATGCCGCAAGGATATAATCAGGATTATAATCGTTTAATAGTTTTAAAAGAATATTAAGAAAACCGTAAATGGCATTGGTATATCTGCCATCCTTTGTGGATAGCAGCTTAATGCCGTAAAAAGCGCGGTTTATAACACTGTTTCCGTCAATAGCAAGTAACTTCATAAATACATCACCAAATTATATTATATCAAATATAATAGATATTGTCATCTTTTTTTGCAAAATGTATTTTTTTATAGTATAATACCCTTTGGTGATAAAATGAAAATAGGAAATTTAGAGTTTTCGGGCTATGCCGCACTCGCTCCGATGGCGGGCGTTGCCGACCGTGCAATGCGTGAACTTTGCGTGTCCTTTGGTGCCGCATACACCGTAAGCGAGCTGGTGAGCTCCAAGGGCGTCAGCATGAACGACCGCAAATCTAAAGAGCTGATGGCTGTGCACGAAAAGGAAAGACCGATAGCGATACAGCTTTTCGGGTGCGAGCCTGACGTTATGGCGCGCGCGGCAGTTATGGCGTGTGAGCAAAAGCCCGATTTTATTGATATAAATATGGGCTGTCCTGCACCAAAGGTGGCGGGCAACGGCGGTGGTGCCGCGCTTATGAAGGACCCGATTTTAGCGGGTAAAATTGTGAAAAACGTGTCAGAGGCTGTGCCGCTTCCCGTCACTGTGAAAATCAGAACGGGCTGGGACGATAACAGCATAACCGCGGTCGAGCTGGCAAAACGGTGCGAAGATGCAGGTGCCGCGGCGGTTACCGTCCACGGCAGAACACGCGCACAGATGTACGCGCCACCCGTAAATCTTGATATAATAAAACAGGTTAAAGATGCGCTTTCTATCCCTGTTATTGCCAACGGTGATATCGACAGCCCAAAGACCGCCGCCCATATGTATGAATACACAGGGTGCGATTTTTTAATGGTGGGACGTGCCGCAATGGGCGCACCGTGGATTTTTTCGCAGATTAATGCGTATCTGAAGGACGGCACCATCTTGCCCGACCCCGATTTAGAGGAGAGGCTGTCCACCCTGCTTACACAGGTTAAAATGATGATGGAATATAAAAATGAACGCACCGCGATTTTAGAATCGCGCAAGTACGCCTCGTGGTATTTAAAGGGTATGCGCGGCGCTGCGTCGTTCCGCAGAATGTGCGGAGAAATCAGCAGCTTCGGTGATTTGGAGGAACTTTGCAAATCCGTGCTGGAATTTCAAAGTAATGCTTGAAGATGGAAACAGTTTGTGATAGAATGACAGATTGAGAGAGGATGATATTATGTCAGGACATTCCAAATGGAATAATATTAAACGCAAAAAAGAAAAAACCGATGCCGCCAAGGCAAAGATTTTTACAAAAATGGGCAGAGAGATTGCCGTCATAGTTAAAATGGGTGGCCCCAACCCTGCCGAAAACAGCAAGCTTAAGGATGCCATTGCCAAGGCAAAGGCGGCAAACGTTCCCAACGATAATATTGAACGTATCATAAAAAAGGCCGCAGGCGAGGGTGACACCAACAACTATGAGGAACTGCTTTACGAGGGCTATGGCCCGTCGGGCGTTGCCGTTGTTGTTGAAACATTGACAGACAACCGCAATCGCACCGCAGGCGAAATGCGCCATTATTTTGATAAATGCGGCGGCAACCTCGGCCAGAGTGGCTCGGTTACATTTATGTTTGAGCGCAAGGGCATCATCGTAATCGAGGGCGAGGGCCTTGATGAAGATACCGTTATGGAGGACGCGCTTGAGGCAGGTGCAGACGACTTCAATTTCGACGGCGACGTTTTCGAAATCAGCACCGATGCAAACTCACTCGGCACCGTGCGTGACGCACTTGAGGAAAAGGGCTACACCTTTGTTTCGGCAGAGGTTGAGTATGTTCCCTCCACCACCACCGTCATTGAGGACGAGGCGGCAGCGGCAAATATGGAAAAGCTTATTGATATGCTCGAGGATAATGACGACGTTCAGTCGGTATGGCACAACTGGGAAATGCCCGAATAAAATTGCTTTAGAAAACAGCAGTACGGAAACGTACTGCTGTTTTTTTGTTCTAAAATGCTGTCCCCACACATATAGTTTTAAAAACGGGGGAGGACAAGCAAAAATGCAAGATGAAAAATATTTAAGTAAAAGGTTTGACAGCGCTCTCTACGCGGTAGAGGGGGAGATACAAAGGGTGCTTTTGTCCCTGCCGTCACGCATAAAGGCTGCAACAAGCGAACTAAGGCTTCGCGCCGATAAGCCTGTGCTGCTTACGGTGGGCGGTGCGCCTATGTGGGTGAGCACCGTCGGCACCGCCGACTATCTTCCGCCGCAAGAACCGCTATATGTCACCGCAGAGCAGCTGAACAGAATATACATAAACCTTTGCAACCATTCGGTATACACCCATGAGGACGAGATAAAGCAGGGCTTTATTATGATGAAGCACAGCCACCGCGCAGGCATCTGCGGAACGGTGTTTTCGGGTGGCTTTCGTGACGTTTCCTCCATAAATATCCGCATTTCAAAGGAAATAAAGGGCTGTGCAGACCGCATTGTTTCGGCCTTTGACGGCGGCGGAATATTAATTGCAGGTCCACCCTCCAGCGGAAAAACAACGCTTTTACGTGATGCGGTGCGTCAGCTGTCGGATTGTAAGGGCAGACGCATAACCGTCATAGACAGCCGTGGGGAAATTGCGGCTGTGCAGTGTGCGGTGCCGCAAAACGACGTGGGTGTCAATACCGACGTTATAACGGGCGCCGAAAAGGCGGAGGGACTTTCAATGGCGGTGCGCACAATGGCACCGCAAATCGTGGCCTTTGACGAGCTCGGCACACCAAACGAAGTGGATATGATAGTCTCAGGTCTTTCCTCGGGCGTTTCGGTCATAACAACGGCGCACATAGGCAAAAAAGAGGACCTAAAAAACCGTCCTGTGACAGCAAAGCTTTTAAAAAGCGGCGCCATATCAAAGGTCGTGCTTGTAAACCGCGCAGGCGGTAATCTTGAAATTCTCAAAACGGAGGAAGTGTTGGAGTCTTGGCAGTGTTAGGAGCGGTGCTTATTTTTTTCTCCTGCTTTCTTTTCGGTCTTCTCTCGGCAGAGGCGCTGTCACTTCGGGTCAGAAAGCTTGCCGCTTGCCGAGATTATATAAGAAGAATCGGGGAAGAAATGCGCCACAGTCATACCGAATTGCCCCTAATACTCGATAAAATAAAGAGCGATGTATATCTAAAAGACGGCATATGGCAGCACACAAACGGACTAAAGGCAGAGGACCTTTCCGTTTTACTTTCCTATGCGTCGGCACTCGGTACGACCGACACCCACGGACAGATGAATAACACAGACGAGCATATAAAAAGGCTCGATACACTCATAGAGGATGCAAAGGAAAAAAACAAAAGCTGCTCGCGCCTTTATCTTTCACTTGGTGCGCTCTGTGGTGCGTTTTTTGCGATACTGGTAGTTTAGGAGAAGAAAATGGACGTAGATTTTATATTCAAGGTTGCCGCAATCGGAATAATTGTGGCGGTGCTAAATCAGCTTCTTGTGCGCTCGGGCAGGGAAGACCAGGCAATGCTTACGTCGCTTGCAGGTCTTGTTGTCGTGCTTTTGATGCTCATAGACGTAATAGGCGAGCTTTTTTCAAGCATAAAATCTGTTTTCGGACTTTAGTATGGAGCTTACAACAGTATTGGCAATATGCATCATTGCCGCCTTTATCTGCCTTATGCTCTCATCCTACAAGCCCGAGTATGCGGCGGTAATTGCGCTGATTGCGGGTGCATACGTGTTTCTTTTGCTGCTTAAGGGTGTAATTCCGACGGTAAAGGGGCTGTCTGCAATCATAAGCAGTGCGGGGATTTCGAGTGAATATCTGAAAACCGCGCTCAAGGCGCTGGGTGTTTGCTATATAACGCAGTTTGCCGCCGACCTGTGTAGAGATTTCGGACAAAGCGCCCTCGCAGGAAAGGCGGAGCTTGCAGGAAAGTGCGCGGTGTTTTTGCTTTCGGTGCCGCTTCTGTCGAGCATAGTGGAAATTGCCGCAAAATTAATAGGTGGAGTATGAAAAAAGTTTTATTTACCGTACTTTTGTTGCTCTTTTTGTTTTCTTTTTCGGCAAATGCGGAGCAGCTTTATGAGGAACAGTATGAAAAAAGCGGTGCAGGCTCCTTGCAGGAAAATTTACCGGAAGAAACAAAGGAGCTGTTAGAAAGTTTAGAAATTGACCCGAGCAACAGCGAATGGGTTAATAAGATAACTACGGGCAACGTTTTTACAATGATAGCCGACATAATAAAAACCGAGGGCAAAACCCCAATAAGCACCGCCGCTGCGGTTATCGGCGTGGTGCTGTTAATCTCGGCAATAAAGAGCTTTTCAGCAAGGGAAAGCACCGATACCCTTATGTCATACATAGCCACTGTTGCGGTGGCAGGTGTGGCGCTTTTACCGCTTTATAACGTCATAACGGCGACGGCGCGCACCGTTAAAGCAGGCGCACAGTTTATGCTTTCCTTTGTGCCGGTATATTGCACCGTGCTTGTGGCGTCGGGCAAGCCCACGACAAGTGCCGTTTCAGGTAGTCTTTTAATGGGCGCGAGCGAGGGAGTTGTCCAGCTTGCAACCTACGTCATAACCCCAATAGCAGGGGCATATCTTGCGGTGTGTATGTGCGGCTGTGTGTCACCTGTGATAAATATGTCGGGCATTGCAGAGCTTATAAAGCGCACGGTAAACTGGTCGCTCTCTCTTTTAATGACGGTGTATATGGGCGTGCTCTCAATTCAAACCACTATAAACGCGGCGGCAGACAACCTTGCCGTTAAAACGGGGAAATTTGTGGTGGGCAGCTTTGTGCCCGTCGTCGGCGGCCCCATAAGCGAGGCGCTGACAACCGTCGGTGCCTGTGTGTCGCTTTTAAAGTCGTCGGTCGGTATATACGGCATAGTAATCGAGGCGCTCCTCGTCATACCAACGGTGCTGTGGCTCTTTTTGTGGCGACTGTCACTCATAGCCTCATCCTCGGTTGCCGCCATGTTCGAGCTGCCGAAAATCGCCACCCTCATAAAAGCGGCCGATACGGCGGTTTCGTTCCTTATGGGGATTCTTCTCATCTGCGCGCTGGCGTTCATCCTGACGCTCACCGTGCTGACGTTATCAGGAGGTTAAAATGGAAGCAATAAAGGAGATAGCGCTCTCTGTTTCGGTGTCAGCCGCGGTAATCGGCACGGTTTACATAATATGTCCCGACGGAAATATGAGCCGTCAGATGAAATATATAATCGGGCTTATAATGCTTTTGTCGGTCGTAACCCCCGTAATCAAGGCGGATATAGAGATAGAAACGGTCAGCCTTTCAAAAGACTATGTTTCCGATGCCACCGAGATGATAAAATCACAGTCGGTCTACATAGCCGAAAAACTGCTGGCGGCAGAAAAAATTTCATACGACAGAATTTTGGTAAATACGGATATTCTGAGCGACAATAACATAATTATTAGTAACGTATGTGTTTACGGTGCAAAGGATAAAGAAAAAACGCTTGCGGCGCTTAGTGAGTATTTTAAAGAGGTAGAAATTAAATTTTATGATTAGTATTGATAATATAAGGGAAAAGCTGCAGGGCAAGGGCAAAAAAATAATTCTCATTTTAGGCATTGCAGGGATATTTTTAATATACTTATCATCGCTGACACCCAAAAGCACACAGAAAAGCGAGGTGAACACAGAGGAAGCATCGGCACAGTACTGTGCTCTTCTCGAAAGCAAGGTGTCAGAGCTGGTCACTGGGATAACGGGCAGCAAAAAGGTTTCGGTTGCAATAACTCTCGACACGGGGAGTCAGTTTGTATATGCCGACGAGGGACGCGAAACCAAAACCGAAAACACCGACGACCGACAGCAAAGCTATACCATAATAAAATCGTCGGACGGGGAGGAGTCAGGCCTTCTCGTAACGGAGTATATGCCGACGGTGCGCGGTGTTGCAATCGTCTGCGATATCTTGGGCGCAGACACAGAGGAAAAGGTGCGTGCGGCGGTAATGGCCGCACTTGATATACAAAATAAAAAAATTTATGTTACAGGCTATGCATATTAGGAGGCAGAGTATGAAAAAAGGTAAAATCTTCGGCAAAAAACAAATAGCATTGGCGGCAATGGTGGTGGCGCTGGCAGGCGCCGTGTGGCTCAATATGAAATATTCCGCCACGGAGGGCGGCTTTACCGTCAAGGGCGAGGACAACAAGCAAACCGCCTCATATCTGGGCGAGGCAACCTTTGTGGATAACGCAACCGAAAGCGAATCGGTGCAGACGGCAGGAAGGGTAGAGGAGGACTATCTCGCCACCGCCAAAAAGGACCGTGACGCCGCCAGAAGTGAGGCGATTGAGGAACTGACCGAAACCGTGAACGACGCAAAAATTAAGGACGCCGTCAAGACCGCCGCCGTCGAAAAGCTCACCGTCCTCACAACCAGGACCGACACCGAGGCATCTATCGAAACGCTTTTAAAGGCAAAGGGCTTCAAGGATTCAATCGCAATAATCGGCGATAACGATATTAATATTGTCATAAGGGCAAAGGAGCTTTCAGAGAGTGAAAGTATGCAAATTCAGGACATTGCAACCTCGCAGAGCGGACTTTCTCTTGACAAGGTGAAAATAATTACTGTAAAATAGTTGTGTAATTCTGAAAATGTGTTATAATATAAAGGAATAAAAAAAGGAGGAGTTTCTATGTCAGGAAATTTCGGTCTTAAAATTAATGAAGATGTGCTTGCAAAAATGGCAAGCATGGCCGCAACAGAGGTTGAGGGTGTTTACGCAATCTCAACAAAAATATCCGATATTAAGGGTATTGCTACACGCGGTCTTAACAGGGGCGTTAAGGCAACCGTTGCCTCCGACGGAGAGATTACTCTTGATGTATATATTTCTGTAAAGCAGGAAGCCGACATTAAGACTGTTGCCGCAAACGTTCAGCAGAACGTCAAGGAAAAGGTGCAGAATATGACGGGCAGCGCAGTCAGCCGCGTCAATGTTCACATTTCCGACGTTGAGCTTACAAAGCCTGTTGAAGAATAATAAAAAAGAAAAGACCTTGCATATGCAAGGTCTTTTTTATTTGGTTTTTTACGCTTTGTCGTTGCAGCCAAGAACGTTTAAAATCTTGTGCTCAACCATACCCTTGATAGCAGCGCGGCCGTCGCCAAGATACTGACGGGGGTCAAAATGGTCGGGATGCTCAGAGAAATGCTTTCTGATGGCACCTGTCATAGCAAGACGCAGGTCAGAGTCAATGTTGATTTTGCAAACAGCCATAGTAGCAGCCTTGCGGAGCATATCCTCAGGAATGCCGATAGCGTCGGGCATCTTTCCGCCGTAGGTGTTAATCATTTCAACAAACTCGGGCACAACAGAGCTTGCACCGTGCAGAACAATCGGGAAGCCGGGCAAACGACGTGATACCTCCTCAAGAATGTCGAAACGGAGCTGGGGCTCCTGGCCGGGCTTGAACTTGTATGCGCCGTGGCTTGTGCCGATAGCGATAGCAAGAGAGTCAACGCCTGTGCGTGTAACAAAATCATAAACCTGGTCGGGATTGGTGTAGGAAGCGTCCTCTGCGCTGACGTTAACGTCATCCTCAACACCGGCAAGCTGTCCAAGCTCACCCTCAACGGTTACGCCGAACTGGTGTGCATAGTCAACAACCTTCTTGGTGAGAGCAACGTTATCCTCATAATCAAGGTGAGAACCGTCAATCATAACCGAGGTAAAGCCGCCGTCGATACAGCTTTTGCAAAGCTCAAACGAATCGCCGTGGTCAAGGTGCAGTGCAATCGGAAGACCTGTTTCGGCAATAGCAGCCTCAACGAGCTTTACAAGATATGTGTGGTTTGCATACTTGCGTGCACCTGCAGAAACCTGCAAAATGAGGGGGGCGTTTTGTGCCTTTGCCGCCTCTGTAATTCCCTGGATGATTTCCATGTTGTTTACGTTAAAGGCACCGATGGCGTAGCCGCCCTCATAAGCCTTTTTAAACATTTCTTTTGTGTTTACAAGTGCCATTATTATCACCTTTCTCGTTTGCGCTCAATCTTACGCAAAC
>CALDPI010000178.1 GCA_937912045.1 uncultured Clostridia bacterium | reverse complement strand
TTTCAACCTTAATATCGCCCGAAAGTGACGCTGTTGCCCAATCAGCTGCAGCCGTGCTGCCAGTACCTGCACCGCTTCGATAAATCGCGCCGACCATATTGTCTTCGTTTTTATAGAACGAATAAGTAAAAACGCCGTCGGCACCGCTATTCTGCCAAATGTCTGCAGAAAGTGAATCTTGAAGGTTGGAACTTACGACAATAGTAAGTCCGCCCGAATACCATTCGGTACCAAGTTCTAGTACTGATACTGTAAGGAACGCACTTTCACCCTCAGAAAACTTAGTAAACACCTGTTGAGAAAAGAATCCGTTTGTATCCACTGTTGACGGAAGGGTTGCGGCAAATGCCGCAGGACTAACCAACAGGCTGGTCAAGAGGAAAATGCTCAAAAGAACGGAAAGCAACTTTTTCATTTACACTATCTCCTTTTTGTCAGCAGCGTTCATTCTGCTTTTAAATGCGCTTGAAGACTAATGTTTTTAATACTGATAGAGGCATCCAACGAACCAGTACATTCGCAACCGAAGTTTACACCCTGCAAACGCAAATCACCGAACTGGCTTTTACCCATATAACCCATTCGCTGGGCGGTGTTAAACGCCTTTTCTATTTCAGGTAAAATATCTACCGTAACGGTGCACCATTTTCCCTCGTTAGTCATCGGGTTTGCAGTATAGTGCTTATCGTAGAAATTTTTACCGCCGAGCTGATAAATCAATTTGCCCGAGGCGTCTTCTTTTCCGCCGTCAACGTTGCAGTATGCGCTCTTGTATTCCATTCTGGAATCAAAAGCGGGAACGGTGAACCAGAAGAAGTCCTGTCCATAACCAGCCGACTCAGTATTCATATTCTGAACGATAAATACCATTCCGGTTTGATAACAGTGCAGGGCAGAATCATAATCGTCACCCATTTCGTTGCGGATGTAATCCTTACGAACGGTCATTGTAAACTCCATTTTATCATAGGAATCCAAGGTTTTGCTTCCTATATTCTGCTCAATAAGAAGGTGCGGCCAACTCTCGCCGTTTTTACGCGGTTCGTTAAACTCTTTTGAAGCAAATATTTCCATCTGCAGAATGTTTTCGCCCTTTTCTTTGCTTATGGTAATTCGCTTACCGGAATTTTCGTAAGAAACTGAACCGTCGGAATTTTCAACTGGCTTTTCCGTAATAAGGTCATACTTGGAAAAATGCTGTGCCAAACTCCAGCGAGCGCCTCTCTTACGCTCAGAATCACCAAAATCAAACACTTTTTGGTTACTCTTATCACTAATGGAAACAACCTTTATTCCACGTTCAAATGTGCCGTCGTCAAATAATTCTTCCCAGCTTTCGTCGCGGGGAGTTTGTTCTATTTTGTCCGTTTCCTTTTCATTGGTTTTACATCCCGAGAGCAACAGTAAAAAAACCGTCAAAAGGACACAAAACATACGCCTAAAATTCATTTGTTTTACCTCTTTCTTTTATGAGAAGGGGGCGGTTTTCCACCCCTTCCCGGGAATAAGTTTTAGCGATTAACGGCGATGCTATTTTCGCGGAGGAATCGGTCCGTCAGCCCAATTTTTATCGTCGTCGTAAAATCCTCCATCCGAGCCGGACACCAAGGCGGCAATATCTTCACACGGGCAGAGTTTTACTACCTCAAGTTCTGCTGATTTATACTGTTTTTTCATATTTATCAGCCTGCCATCCAAGCATCTACCGACGCGTCGAAATCATTGTTTTCAGACAGTGACTCGTACATTTCGTAAACGTTAGTTACCTGCGTTTTTCCATAAAGAATGGTGCCGTCCTCGCAAAGGAGATAGGGGCAAGCATAAATATCCGTGTTCTTGTTTGCTTTACCTATGTTTTTAATCAAAATAGAAAATGTATAGGTTATTTGGTCGCCCGAAACCGTGATATCACGAGCCGAAGCAACGATTCCGTTCTGAACGCCGCTGTTGCCTATAGTCATAGCCGTATCGGCATTCTTTGAAACCAACATACCGATTTTGCTTACCGTATAGGTTTTGTTGCCTATGGTAACCTTTTCGGTGCCGTCCTTGGCGACGGTCTGCAACGTGTAATTGAAACGAAGACCCTGCTTATCGTTAACAAGCGTGTCAAGAATTCCTGCACTGATGCCGTTTACGGGAGCCAGAGGAGAACCGGAGGACGAACTTTCCTTAACCGTCACGCCGGCGTTAGCGGTAGTCCAAATACCGACGAAGCCATCCTGAAGATTCAAAGTGTTATTAGCGCTCCAGGAAGCACCGTTTACAATAATGGTCGAGTTTCCGTTAACCTTCTTTACGGTAATGGTTATCAGATTGTCATCGCCGATAGGAGCGTTCAGCCACGTGGAATAAGAGGTTGAAGCCGTTCCGTTGCCCCAATAGATGTTGCCGATGGTCAATTTTGACTCGCCCGTGGTTGAATCGGTGGTTTTCTTGAAACAAAGCGCAAGCAGGTTGGGACTCTGCGTTGTCCACTGCGCCCTTTCACCAAGCGTTGCCGATAAGGTCGGGCTAACGGTCAGCGCAAAACCGTTGGTATTCCAAGAATCACCAAACGAATCTGCGGAAACGGTAATGGTCGCTTCTTGTCCTTCGGAGAACTTGGTGTAGTCGGTCTGAACGTAATAACCGTTGCCGCCAACCGAAACGGTATCAGCCGCCTCGTTTTCGGTGCAGTTTGTGCCTATATAATTAGAACTTGCCACCTTGATTTGGAACGAAATTTTTTTAGTAACGCCGTCTTCGGTATAGCTAATCTCAACCTTCTGTTTTCCCGAAGTTGTAAGCGATGTTCCTTCGGCGGGAGTAATGGTGTAACCCGCAACTTCGCCTTCGGTTCCATCGGTATAGAAAGCCTTTACCTTAAGTCCGTCGAGGTCGAGCGCTTCGCCCTTAGCGTATTCGGTTTTTACGGGTTCTTCCGCTATATCGATTCTCTGGAGAGCCTTTGTGTCATCGCTTACGACCCAAATGGGGTTGGAAAACGCCATCTGATAGTTACCCATTACCATCTCGGGGTCGTTTGCGGCATAAACCTCTACGCGAACGAACTCGCCTGCATTCACACGGATGGTGCCGTTGTAATCGAAGCGGGAAAGCTCGGTTTCAGCCTGTCTTTCATAAAGGACAATCGCATTTTTCTGTCCTTCTTCGTAAAGCGCGTCAATATCGCTGCCCATAGCATAACGATAAACAACCACCTTTTCGAGGGGTGTTCCATTGGGTGTATAGGCGGTAACTTTCAATTCCAGGTCGCCGCTCGTTCCTGCTATATAGGCGTTATCGCCCATATCGGCACCGCCAAGAGTATAACGGAGTTGCGGGCCCATGGTCATATAAAGGTTGCCGTTAGCATAGGCATCCATTATGTTTTCTTCTGTCAGTTCGTCCAAAAGCAGACAGTTATAACTTCCGGCAAGTTCATAAAGACGGTGTCCGTCAGAGTTACCGATTCCGATATATCTGTTCCAACCCGTAATATTATAACGGTCCCACCACTCAAGCGCTTTCGGAATAGTTTCCGAAGTCTGGTCGAGGGTTTGAGAATTTATAATTTCGATACCGTCCATTTCCCTGTATTCAGGCAAAATTACCGACGAACCCGTTTCGGGAAGGTTAAGGTTAGGCCAGAACTGTTTGTTGGTTTTCAAGAAAGGATGGGCAACGAAGGTAAGTCCGCCCAAAGCCTTCTGTTTGGCGATTATTTCCTGCCAACCAGCGTTGGTGGTAGCGCTGTCGAAGCGAACATTTGTGAAGTACTGCAAAGCGTGGTCTGCATACTGGCTGTTTTCGTTTGCTGTAATTTGTATAAAATCGTGGTCACCGATGTAGTCCTCTCGCAACTGCAGAAGAGCGTTGTCCCATTCGGTAAGAAGTTCGGGGTCGCCTATTTCAGCATTGTGGTCAGCAGAAATATTAAAGCTCATACCAAGGTCATAAAGTTGCTTCAGGTTTTCATAGGGGGTTCCGTATCCGTCGCTCTTGGTGGAATGGCTGTGGCTGTCGCCGAAATAGTAACCGCGACCCGTACAGGAAACGCGAACCGACGCGTCAGCCGCTCCCGCGGAGCTCTCCGCAGTGATGATAGCGGCGCCGCCTTCAAGCACCTTGAAGCGTGCCGATACGGTTTGGCTTTCGCCTGCCCCCACGCTGACGGTACCCTCGGTTGCGCTCAGATTTTCAAGCATAAGCGAATTGTATTTAAAAGAATACGGAAAATCGGTTATAGCAGTTTCGCCAAGATTTTTAACGGTATAATTTACCGTAAACTCCTCGCCTACCGCCACTTTTTCGGGCGTTGCGGACAACGATGTTTCCACATTTGCGTTCTGCTTCACGTAGGAAAGCTTGACGTCATCAAACCAAAGTTCGGCTTCATTAACGTAAACGAACATTGAAACCGATTCGAGAGTTTCACCCTCCTCAAGCGTGTATATGCTGTCGTCACCCAACAGGTAACTCCAGTCATAACGTTTTATATCGACCGATACGACGTTATCGGTAACTTCCAGCTTGAAACCGATATAAACGTCAAGCCAGGATGCGCCGTTAAGGGGGGCACGGTTTACAACGCTTAAGGTAAAGTTAAAGCTCTTTCCCTTTGACGTTTTTACCGTCGCCATAGCGCCTATTCCCGCTTCGGTTTGGTCGTTAGTGCGAATTTTGAAGTTCCAATCGCACCAAACGCCGAGCGGGAGCTGACCAAATTCCTCACCAAACGGAATATCGGCAGACGACAAGCGGTTTTGCGCGGACGGACTGCTCAAAGCGCTGTGAAGCGCATGAGCGCTTGCATATCCGTCCTCGATAATACTATGCGTACAGGGCATATTTCCGTTTGTCCAGATTCCGGTTTTACCGTCTTCATAAGTGTTATAAGAAATATAGTTCCTTCCGTAAACAACCTCGTTATTCATAACGGTTACTTTTGAACCCGGTGAGGTTGCGATTGCAAGATAGCCGTCGGGAATCGAAAAACCGGTCGAACTATGGGGTACCCACTGCGCGCCGTTCAAAAAGAGGGCGGTAACGCCACTGCTGTTTTGCTTTACTTCAATAGTAATATCGCCCGAAAGAGGCGCTGTTGCCCAATCGGCAGCCGCAGTACTGCCCGTACCTGCACCGATTCGATAAATTCTTCCCATCATACTACCGCTGCCGTTATCGCAGAAGGAGTGTGTATAGGTTCCTTCTGCTCCCGTTGACTGCCAAACCGAAGCTGGCATAGACTCTTCCAGGACGGCGTTTACGACGATAGTAAGTCCCTGCGAATACCAATCGGTTCCTATTTGGTCAACCGAAATAGTAAGCGTTGCGCTTTCGCCTTGGGAAAATCGGGTGTATTTTTGCAAAGAATAATAACCGTTGTTGCCAACGCTTATAGAACCGTCCTCGTTTCTTGTGCAGGCAGAACCCGAAACGGTGCTGTCCGCAGAAACGGCAGGAAGGCTCATCAGCGCACTGCACAAAAGCAAGAGCGCCAAGAAAACAGAAATTACCTTTTTCATAAGATTTTCTCCTTTCGGTTTGTCAGGGTTTTATCTGATGCTTGTGTCTAAAACGTAGGTTTCGCCGGCTGCCAAAGTGATATTTGTGTCCTCTGTAAACAGAGAAACGACACCAACATTATCGTTGTCAGCGGTCACCGTAAGGGTGGTGTTGGTCAAGCTGAAACGCAGACGGTTTCCGTGCCATTCTGCCGAGCTTTCGACCTTATCCCACCAAGGAATCATATGCGGATTCAGGGTGATACCGTTTTCCTGGATCGTGTCCTGCTTGTCGGTCTTACTGCCAACGGCATCCTGCTCCAGGATCATTACATAGCTTTGCGCAGGGTCGATCTTGCCTTCCGCATCGTAAACGATCACAGGCGCATCG
>CALDPI010000177.1 GCA_937912045.1 uncultured Clostridia bacterium | reverse complement strand
ATTTGCTGATATTATACATATGGACCCCTCTATGATAATCCCCAACGCAACTGCGGGTTATCTTACACCTTGGGAAGACGTAGAAGGCATCGATTTTAATGATGCCCGTTGGATTAAATCTTTTACAGAACTTACTTATCTCAACGGTAAGCACTGGGGCGTTCAGTATATGCGTCCGCCTGAGGCTGCTGCGGTTCTCGTTTACAACAAGGACCTTTTGGAAGCCAACGGCATAAAAGAAGACCCTGCCGAGCTTTGCCTTGAGGGCAAGTGGACCTTTGAAAAGTTCCGCGAAATGGCAGCTGCCTGCACCAAGGACACCAACAGCGACGGTACGATGGATACCTACGGTCTTTTGAATATGTATGTTGACAAGACCGCAAACTCGCTTATTACCGCAAACGGCGGCCAACTTATCACCGATAACGGTGATGGCACCGTAAAGGAAACCTATTCCGACCAGAAGGTTGTTAACGCCCTTAACTTCTTCTACGATATGGTTAACGTTGACGGCTCGGTTATGATTCTTGACCATATGAAGTCAATTGAAACCTGGAACAACCGTTTAAGCGACGGCGATATGTGCAACACCTTCAGAAGAGGAAAGGCTGCTTTCTTTGCTTGCGACACATGGACTATCAACCAGTATCTCAAGGGAAGAATGAAGTCCGAGTATCGCATTGTTCCTTATCCGACCGGACCCGATGCAGAAGAGGGCACTTATAAATGTCTTTCCAACACAACCATGACCTTCGCTATTCCTTCGACCAATAAGGATTTGCGCGAACTTGCCATCATTATGAATGCACTCGCATATCCGTGTGAAGGTTATGAAGGTGAAGAGTGGTGGGAGGAAGAAATCCAGAAAGAATATTTCCAGGATAACGACACCACCAGTATGAAAATATATAAGATGTTGTTAGACAACACTTGCCTTGATTTAAGCGTAGGCGCTTTGTCATTTACCGAAGGCTTTGGACGCGTTTGCATTCTCGAACCCATTTTCTTTGGAAACGGTTCGGTTTCGGCGGCAATTCAGTCGATAGAAGGTCAATATACCACAGGTATAAACGCCACTTTCAAATGGCAGTAGTCAAACAGTACGAGTTTATAGTATCGGGTACGTATGTATCCGATACCGTACATTCGTTTTAAGCACTTTGGAGTGATAAAAATGGCAATGCAAAACGATGCAACTATAATGGAAAAACAACCGTGCGACAATAATTGGGTTGAACTTTTTAAGGATGGCAAATTCGAAAAAGGTATCATAATTTTTTCGGTTGACAGAAACAGTCAAAAGCGCTTTAGCTTTGGCGACGATGCGCGTGACGAGGGAACTCGTTGGGAACTCGCACAGCATTTTTCCAAGTATGATTTAATTACGGCAGAACCCGTAGTAAATGCGGACGGTTCGGTTTCTTACGAGAACCCCGGAAAACGAGTTACTATGAGAAAAGAAAACGGCGAAAACGTGCTTCAGATGGAGATGATTTCGTCGAATGAATACGATGCTCCCCGCCGCGAGGGAGAGGCTTGGCCGCATCTGTTGGCAGAGCAAAATCTAAATTCGGACACCCTTGATTCCTACGATCAAATGATTTTTTCTATGACGGTTCGTAAGGATTATATCCGTGAAATGATGACTACGGGATACGACCCGGCGCTTCATTGTTATCAGACGGGTATGATTTTCATTGTTCAGAATACGAACAAGGATACCGCGGGCTACGGCGCAGAGTTTTTCTGGTTCGGAATTCCCGTGTTTGATTCCCGTGTTGAATACAAGGACGAATATTGTAACATAGACGTTGGCAAGGAAGATGCTTCCGGAAAACTGATTTATCAAATGGGCGGTAAGGATTTTTACGACACCTATTACACCGACAATCCCATGACAAACGACGGCAAATGGTGTACCGTAACGGTTGACATTTTGCCCGTTCTAAGAAAGGCGTTTGGCCTTTCGCAGGGCGTAGGTCAGATGAAAAACACCTCTTTTGAGGACCTCACGTTGCAACAGATGAACGTCGGTTGTGAATGTACCGGAACTTTTGACGCATCTTTAAGTATTAAAAACGTAAGTCTTAAGTGCCACAAGA
>CALDPI010000176.1 GCA_937912045.1 uncultured Clostridia bacterium | reverse complement strand
TGTGGGGTTTATAAAAATCTTTGTGTTTTCGTCGAAAAGTTCTTGCGGAACGATAGGCTTTATAACCTCTTTTAAAATATCGGCACGCAGAACGTCAAGCGAAATATCGGCGCTATGCTGTGATGAAACGACAACAGCGTCCACACGCTTCGGCTCGCCATTTTCATATTCAACAGTAACCTGGGTTTTACCATCGGGGCGCAGGTATGAAAGAAGACCGCTCTTGCGCACATCCGTAAGTCTTTTTGCCATTTTATGTGCAAGCGAAATCGGGAGAGGCATAAGCTCATCGGTTTCGTCGCAGGCAAATCCGAACATAATTCCCTGGTCGCCAGCGCCGTGAAGATTAAGCTCGTCCTCTTCGCCGTTTTTAATTTCAAGCGAGTTATCAACACCCAAGGCAATATCAGGCGACTGCTTATCTATTGAGGTAACGACCGCACAGGTATTACCATTAAAACCGGCAGAGGGGTCGTTATAACCAATTTCGTTTAAAACGTCCCTTGCAATCTGCGGAATATCAACGTAGCAATCGGTTGTAATTTCGCCCATAACGGTGACAATGCCTGTGGTGCAAAAAGTTTCACAGGCAACACGTGCTTTGCTGTCTTGCTCTATAATTGCGTCAAGAATAGCGTCGGAAATCTGGTCACAAACCTTATCGGGATGACCCTCGGTTACCGACTCAGAAGTAAACAAAAAATTATTCATAATTAACCTCCAAAAAAATACACCTTATCATAGACAAGGTGTATTGATAACCTCATCTATCGGCACACGCCGCAGGATTTAGCACCTTGATATTCAGGTTGCCGGACGTCACAGGGCCTGTCCCTCAGTCACTCTTGATAAGGATTAATATTTATTTTTCGCTGACAATTATATCACATTATCGCAATTTGTCAAGTTTTCTGTTATTTTATATCGATTCCAATATAAAAAAGACAGAAAAGTGCTGCCAAAATCAGCAATATGGTAACGGCTGTAAGAGCAGCAGTTTTTTTATCAAAGGTGTAGGGAGTGCCTTCCGATTTGATAAGGCCTGTTTTCTTAAGCGCCGATGTAAACGGCTTATAAACCAAAAGCATTACCGAAGAATTCATAACCGATTTGCAAATATTAAAGGGTAAAATAAGTGGCAAAAGCATATCGAGAACCGTTTGACGCGGCATTCCGAAATAGAGCGGTGTGATAAATATGTTTGCCACCAGCATAACGGCGGTTACCGAAACGACCGTAAGGATTGCCGAAAAGAGCGCACCGTAAAAATCACGTTTATACTTGTAAAC
>CALDPI010000175.1 GCA_937912045.1 uncultured Clostridia bacterium | reverse complement strand
GGAACGGGCGCGGTTTTTGTTTACAAGGCGGTTTTTGTAGGCTTTACGGTGGTGGGTGCGGTGGTAACGCCGAGCCTTGCTTTCTCCCTTTCCGACACCGCAAACGCGCTTATGATGCTGCCCAACCTCTTTGGTGTTTTGGCACTTTATACCGAGGTTGCACCGATAAAATTGGGTAAAAGGGAGAAAGTTTAAAAAAGGCGAAAAAGGTGTTGTTTTTTGTACATAAAAGGCTATAATGAGGGTGAAAAATTGAAAACGGGGTGACGCCTGTGAAGAAAATCAACCGAGACATCTGTGAAGGACCTCTTTTGAAAAGCCTTGTACGGTATATTGTTCCTCTTATGCTGACAAACCTTATTCAAGTGTTTTATAACACTGCTGACACCATTGTTGTAGGTATGTTTTGCGGAAGTGCAGCACTCGCGGCGGTTGGTGCAGCAGGGTCTATTGTTTCTTTTTTGTCAACCTTTATAATCGGGCTTTCAACCGGCGTTGGTGTTTGTGTTTCACAGGCCGTAGGCGCAAAGGATTACGATAAATTGAAGCGCACCATATACACAGCCCTTGTAATTGCATTTGTGGGTGGGTTGCTGGTTTTTCTGTTTGGGCTTTTGTTTTCAAAATCCTTGCTTGTAGTAACCGACACCCCAAAAGAAATTTTGGGTGACACCACAACCTATCTTTATTGTTGCTTTTGCGCATATCCGTTGTTTATTCCCGCTGTTTTTATAAATTCTATTTTACTCTCACAGGGTGAAACGAAAAAGCCTATGATTTTTTCGCTTGCCACAGGTTCTACCAATATCATTCTTAATCTTTTGTTTACGGGCGTGTTTGAAATGGGCGTTTTCGGCGTTGCGCTATCAACCGCCATTTCACAAATTTTTTCTTTTGTGCTGAACTTTTGGGCTCTTTTCGGCAAGCACTCAGATATGAGGTTTGACTGGAAACAGCCAAAGTTTGATGTGAATGTATTAAAAGGAATTCTGCTTTTAGGACTTCCGACAGGCATACAAAACTCGGTGGTTACACTTTCTAACCTTGTAATCCGCGCCACCTATAATTCGTTTGGCATTGCCTTTCTTTCGGGCTATACGGCGGCGCAAAATGTTTTCGGCATCGTCAGCATGGTGTTTGGTGCGTTTGGTCAAGCCGCCTCGGTTTTTTCGGGACAAAACTATGGGGCAGGAAAGTTTGTGCGTATAAAAAAAGCACTGCTTGCCTGCGTTTCAGGCACTGCGCTTGCAGGACTCCTCTTTGGAACGGTTACGGCACTTTTTGGAAGTGAGCTGCTTTCGCTTTACATAAACGATTCTAAAGAGGCACTCGGTTACGGCCTTCTCACCTTTTCAATCTTTGGCTTCCCCTCTTTATTCACCGGCATTTGCGCCTGCATCTCGGGCGCAACGCGCGGAATGGGTGTTTCCATGCCCCAGCTTTTCGTATCACTTGGCGGCGCGGTGGGACTTAAGCTTTTGTGGATATATACTGTTTTTAGGCTGCCGAGCTTTAATAGCCCCCAGGGACTTCTTTTGGCCGACCCGATTATCTGGGTGCTTCAGTGCGTTGCCAGTGCTCTGATTTTCGTGCTCGTTTACAAAAAAAGAAGTTCTCAAAAAACAATATAGACTATCAAAAAGGTGCTTTTTTAAAAATAATTTAAAAAAAGCACCTTTTTGGGTTGCAAATAAAATTAAAAGTTATATAATGGGTCAAAAAGGGGGGGTTCAGATGAAGAAAATCAACCGCAACATTTGCGAGGGACCAATGTTTGCAAACGTTTTGCTTTACACCTTTCCGATAATTCTCACAGGCGTGTTGCAGCTGCTTTACAACGCGGCAGACCTTATTATTGTGGGTGTTTACTGTGGCAGCAAATCGGTTGCGGCGGTCGGCGCCACAAACTCGCTTACCACCCTGCTTGTCAACTTCGTGGTGGGATTGTCGGTCGGCGGCAGCGTGTGCGTTGCCCAGGCTATCGGCGCGAAGGATGAAGACCGCACAAGGCGCGCCATACACACCGTTATCCCCATTGCCGCAATCGGCGGTGCGATTGTTGGTATAATCGGTTTTATTTTCTCAAGCAAGCTCCTCGCTTTGATGGGCACCCCTGCGGACGTTTTACCGCTTTCCTCGATTTATATGAAGTTTATGTTTGCGGCAAAGCCGTTTAATATGCTGAGTCTTTTCGGTGCAGCGGTGCTCCGCGCTCTCGGCGATACAAAGCGCCCCATGATTTATTTTTCGGTAGCGGGCATTGCCAACGTTCTTATGAACATCTTTTTTGTAACTGTATTCGATATGAACGTTGCAGGTGTCGCACTCGCAACGGGGCTGTCCCAAGTAATCTCGGCCGTGCTTATTATCTTCGCGCTTATGAAGCGAAAGGACGCCTATGTTTTCAGCTTTAAGAAAATGAAAATTGATATTTCCATTCTCAAAAACATTCTGCGTGTCGGTGTTCCGTCAGGACTGCAGAGCTCGCTTTTCGCTATCTCAAACGTTATCATACAGTCGTCTGTTAACTCCTTTGGCTCGGTCTTTATGTCGGGCTATGCCGCGGCGGCAAACATTGACGGCTTTTTGTATCAGATAGGCAACTCCTTTTATCAGACGGCACTCGTCTTTTCGGGACAAAACTACGGCGCTAAGAAATTTGACCGCATCAAGCGCACTCTCATAACCTGCTCGTTTGCGACCGCGTTAGTAGTTGCGTTTTTAGGATTGCTTGTAAACCTTTTCGGCAGACAGCTTTTGTCGATATATATAAACGATTCAGAGCAGGCAATACAGTATGGACTTATACGCTTTTCGGTTATGTCCTCCACATATTTTTTGTGCGGCGTGATGGAGGTTTTAACCGGCGTCATCCGCGGAATGAGCGCCTCGGTGCCACCGCTTATAATATCGGTTGTCGGCTCTTGTATTCTTCGCGTTGTGTGGGTTTACACGGTTTTTGCGGCGGTCAGAACGCCCGAATGTCTAATAGTGTCCTACCCGATTTCCTGGGTCGTTACAATCGCAGCACTTGTGGTTGCATTTATTGTGATATACAAGAAAAAGAAAAAAGAACTTCTAACACAAGAAACACCCGCTACTGCTTAGCGGGTGTTTCTCATTTTTATTATTCTGTTGTAAATCAAAATTCCCAAAAGGCTTACAATTCCCGTTATGCCGTAAAGCAGAACGGCGCCCACATAATTTTTCTCTCCCAAAAGATGTCCGCCAAGGGTGGAGGAAAGCATTGACGGAATGCGTGCAATCAAGGTCAGCGCCAGAAAGGTGCCGAGCTTTATGTCGGTCAGCGCCGCGAAATAGGTGAGCAGGTCTTTGGGTGTGCCCGGGATAAAGAAAAGCAAAAAAATGAGGCGGTGACGTTTCCGTTCGGTGTTGATAAACCGCAGCTCCATTATCTTCTCGCGCGGCACAAACAGCTCTATAAGCCGAATGCCGAACCGCCGAGTGAGTGCGAAAATAAGCGCGCTTGCCGCCGTGATGCCCACATAGCAGATGAGAGTGCCCCACAACGCGCCAAAGGCATAGCCTGCGGCAGATTCGAGCAGCTCGCCCGGGATGAGTGCGACAAACACCTGCAAAAACTGAAGACACAGCAGAACAAACCAAGAGGCCGCGCCAAAGGAGCGGATGTATTCGCGGAACTCGTCCTCTGAAAATGAGGAAAGCCAACGCCACACAAAAAGCGTGAGAAGTGCGGCAAGAATAATGGCCAGCGCCGCACCTGAAAGCGTTATTATTTTTTTAAGCCGCTCGCGGCGGTGTGCGTCAAAACGCGTGCCAAGCTTCACAAGAAAGGGGCTTCCGTCAGTTCTCTTGCCGATCTTAAG
>CALDPI010000174.1 GCA_937912045.1 uncultured Clostridia bacterium | reverse complement strand
AGACTGCTGTTGGAGGAGGGCTAAATGAACGCCAGACAAAAAGCCAAGAAGTATAAGCGTGAGCTTGAGCTGCTGCGGGCGCGTAAGTTTGAGCCCATCGTGATTTCAACAGAGTCGTTCCGCGTGCGCCCGCTGATGGCGGAAACGTGTGTACCGATCGGCGAGTATTGCAGAGCGGGCGAAGCAATGGCGGAGACTTTCCACGAGACGAACGCCCGGCACACTGATGATATGTTGCTATACGGACTGCGACAGTTTATCGAGCGCGGCAAGGGTGTAAACCCGCACGGCGGCTGTGTCGTCTATCAGTCGAGGATCATGCTCGCAGAGAGGATATGAGTCAACTACCCACGGATAAATCCGTGGGCTTGTAAGGAAACTTACGGCCCATAGTTGACTAGCCTAAGTGCTTCGGGCACTACGTTATCCGTGAATACATAGGCACCAGTGGATGCCCGGTCTAGTCCACTGTTCTGCGGCAAGTAGTTAAACAGTTCTGAGGGGTAGGAACAGTGCTGCTTGCAGCAAACCACGGAATAACATTGTCTAAGACCGCCAACAGACCTGGGTAAGTCTGAGCTGGTTCTTGTTACCGGCTGTTAAACTGCCTAATTTTTACAGGAGGTAAAAAGGTGCTTCTCCCCCAGCTAAAGCAAGAGGGTTCCGCACCTTAACTTACGATGGTAAGTCCAAAAGAAAGAATGAAGAAGCATGAGTTACCTGAAAGGATAGAATTTGCCCGCACTCATACACAGGCAGAGTTTTGCAGGCGTTTCAACATAAAAGGAAGTGGAGCCTCAAATTTTTACAGAAGGTACGGAATCCCCAACACTAAAAGATTTTTCAAGGAGTATTCCTTTGAGGAGATTGCCGAGTACATAAGGGAATATTCACCAAACGCGTGGGTAATCAACTATACAAACCCGATGACAATATCGGTAAGAACGCTTTATAAAACCTTTCCGAAAATCAAGGCATTTGGCTGCTGTCACGAGGTTTTCGGCACACAGTGGCTGCTTCAGACCGCGCTTGAGGAATACTGCGGCATAACAAACACCACGCGTGAGGATATAAACGTAAACGTTGTGGGCGTCAACCACTTCACCTGGCTGACAAAGGCGCAGTACAAAAACATTGATATTTTCCCGATATATGAAAAAATGGCAAGGGAATATGAAAAAACAGGTTATCTCAAGGGCAAGGACGAAAACTGGATGAACAACGTGTTTGATTGCAATCAGCGCGTAAAGTTTGATTTGTTTTTGCGCTTTGGCAGCATAGCTGCCGCAGGCGACCGCCACTTAGCAGAGTTCTGCCCGGGCAAATGGTACCTGGAATCGCCCGAACAGGTAAAGGAGTGGGGCTTTGGCTTAACACCCGTTTCTCTCCGTATAGACGACCTTGCAAAACGTCTTGAGCGCAGCCGCAAGCGTGTAAGCGGCGAGGAGAAAATTGAGCTTTGCAAAACGGGCGAGGAGGGCGTCGAGCAGATGCGTGCTCTTCTGGGACTCAGACAGCTTGTTACCAACGTCAACCTACCAAACGTGGGACAGATGCCCAATCTGCCGATGGGCGCCGTTGTTGAGAGCAACGCCGTCTTCCGCGCAAACAGTGTAACCCCTGCGGTAGCGGGTAACGTGCCGAGTGAGATATACGGCCTTGTTTCGCGCATATCGTCAGAGCAGGAGCTTGTGGTAGAGGCCGCCCTCCGCCGCGACCTGTCGCTCGCATTCAAGGCTTTTGTGGGTGACCCGCTTGTAACCATCAACACCACCCTGGCCAAGAAGCTGTTTGACGAAATGGTTGAAAACACAAAAACGTATCTTAAGGAATATTAAAATGAAAAACATAAAAGAAATTTATACCCGCAACAGCGACAGACCCATTAAAATAATGCAGTTTGGCGAGGGTAATTTTCTTCGTGCATTTGTCGATTATATGATTGACATTGCCAATGAAAAGGGTGCCTTTTCGGGTGACGTTGCAATAATAAAGCCCATCCCGTTTGGAAACCTTTCTGCATTTTCAGAGCAGGATAATCTCTATACCGTAATGCTGCGCGGCGAGGAGAATGGCGAAACGGTTGAAAAGAGCCGCGTTATAACCTCGGTACAGAGCGTGCTTGACGCAGAGGAGGACTATGACGCGTGGCTGGCTCTCGCACGGGAGGATGCGCTGCGCTTTATTGTGTCCAACACGACAGAGGCAGGAATCACCCTGGATACGAGCGACAGCCCCACAGGACTCCCGCGCACCTATCCCGGAAAGCTCACAAAATGGCTTTACGAGCGGTATAGTTTTTATAAAGGCGCGGCCGACAAGGGCGTAATTATTCTGCCTGTAGAGCTTATAGAGGACAACGGCAAAAAGCTGAAGCATTGTGTGCTGTCACTCTGTGATGCGTGGGAATTACCCGCCGATTTTAAGGTCTGGCTTAAAGATAACTGCGTTTTCTGCAGCACGCTTGTTGACCGCATAGTCACGGGCTATCCCAGGGCCGATGCAGAAAAGGTGTTTGCAAGTATAGGCTATGAGGATAAGCTGCTCACAGTGGGCGAGCCGTTTGCCCTTTGGGTTATTGAATCGGAAAAGGATATAAGCAAAGAACTGCCGCTTGATAAGGCAGGGCTCCCCGTTATATTCACAAACGACCAAAAGCCTTACCGCGAGCGCAAGGTGCGCGTGCTCAACGGTGCGCATACCTCCTCGGTTTTGGCGGCATATCTCGCAGGGTTTAACATTGTGCGCGATATGATGAACGATGACCTTATGGGTGAATTTGTGCGCCGCGTGGTGACAGACGAAATCGCTCCGCAGGTGAAATTGCCGAAAGAGGAGGTTAAAGCCTTTGCCGAGTCGGTTTTCGAGCGCTTTAAAAACCCGTTTATCGACCACGAGCTGCTTGCAATTTCACTCAATTCGGTTTCGAAATGGCGCGCGCGAGTGCTTCCGTCCTTTTGCGATTTTGTCAAAGAAAGCGGCAAGCTTCCGCCGCTCATCACCTTTTCCTTAGCGGCACTTATCGCATTTTATTCTTCTTCCAATCTGCGTGAGGACGGACTGTATGCAACGCGCCAGAACGGCGATGAATACGTAGTGCACGATGATAAAGAGGTGCTGTGCTTCTTTGCCGAAAATGCTACAAAAAGCGAAAAGGAGCTCACAGATGCGGTGCTCTCAAACACTGATTTCTGGGGCGAGGACCTCAGAGAATATAAAGGCCTTGCAGAGATGGTGGCCGCTTGGCTTGTGCTGATAAAGCGTGATGCACCCGCGGCACTCAGAGGTGTGGTATGAAAGAAATAAAAATTAATCCGCACGATAACGTTGCGGTGATTATAAACGCCGAAAACGGAACGGTGCCCACAGGTCACAAGGTGGCGCTTTGTGATATAAAAACGGGCGACACCGTCATAAAATACGGTTACCCGATAGGTGTTGCCACCACCGATATTAAATCGGGCGAGCACGTCCATTCCCACAATATGCGCTCATCAATAGGAGGCGTGCAAAGTTATAAGTACGAGCCGACAAAAAGCACCATAACACCCGGGAAAAGCGGCACCTTTATGGGCTATAAAAGGCCAGACGGGCGCGTTGGCGTGCGTAATGAGGTGTGGGTCGTTACCACCGTCGGCTGTGTTGCACCCACCGCGCGTGAGATTGAAAAACGCACGCAAAAATATAAAACCGAAAACATAGACGGCATATATTCCTTTACCCATCCGTACGGTTGCTCACAGCTTGGCGACGATATGTCAATGACGCTTAAGTTTCTTTGCGGACTCATAAACAATCCAAATGCGGCCGCGGTGCTCGTTTTGGGGCTCGGCTGTGAAAACGGAAATATTGAGGAGCTCAAGGCAGTACTGGGCCCGTATGACACAAACAGGGTGAAGTTTTTAAACAGTCAGGATGTTGAGGATGAGCTTGCAGAGGGCGAAAAAATCGTCAAAGCCCTTGCGGAATATGCAGACGGTGTCACCAGGACGGAGTGCAGCGTAAAGGACCTTGTAATCGGTCTTAAATGCGGCGGCTCGGACGGCTTTTCGGGCATCACCGCCAACGCGCTTCTCGGCTCATTCGCAGATAAAATAGTGGCAGAGGGCGGCAGCACCATTCTCACAGAGGTACCCGAAATGTTCGGCGCAGAACAGATTTTAATGAACCGCGCCGTGTCGGAAAAGGTGTTCCAAAAAACCGCCGACCTCATAAACGATTTCAAAAAATATTTTATGCGCTACGGTGAAAGGGTGGACGAAAATCCGTCCCCGGGTAATAAAGAGGGCGGAATAACCACCCTTGCGGAAAAGTCACTCGGCTGTGTGCAAAAGGGCGGCACCGCACCCGTTATCGACGTGCTGTCCTATGCCGACAATGTAAGGGAAAGGGGACTTTCACTTCTGAACGCTCCCGGCAACGACCTTGTTGCGTCCTGTGCACTTGTGGCATCGGGCGCGCAAATTGTGCTGTTCACAACGGGCAGAGGCACACCGTTTTGCTGTCCTGTTCCCACCGTTAAAATCAGCAGCAACACCGCACTTTATGAAAGGAAAAAGGCCTGGCTTGACTTTGATGCAGGCGTGCTGCTTGACGGCACACCGATAAACGCGTTAACCGACGATTTTTATGATTATATAATAAAGCTTGCGTCGGGCGAGCTGCGTGCAAAAAGCGAAACGCTGGATAAATCCTCACTCGCCATTTGGAAAGACGGAGTGACGTTATAAAAAAGAAAGGACTTGGGATAACCCAAGTCCTTTTATTTTTAAAGTATTACTTGTTAAGTGCCTCTTCAATAGCAACTGCGCAAGCAACGGTGGCGCCAACCATCGGGTTGTTGCCCATTCCGATAAGACCCATCATCTCAACGTGGGCAGGAACGGAAGAAGAACCTGCGAACTGAGCGTCAGAATGCATACGACCCATTGTGTCGGTCATACCGTAGGAAGCGGGGCCTGCAGCCATATTATCGGGATGCAAGGTACGTCCTGTACCGCCACCGGATGCAACAGAGAAGTAATTCTGGCCATTCTCATAGCACCACTTCTTATAAGTACCTGCAACGGGATGCTGGAAGCGAGTGGGGTTGGGCTCCGAAAAACTACACCGGCGTTTTATCATTACGGATACATCCCCTTGAGCAGTCCATAGCCCCAATAAAGCTTTTCGCCGCTTATTGCCCGATTTACAAGTCGCCCGGTAAAGCTACTGGTAGGAATTAAATCCTCAAGAGGTTGCCTTTTAACCTTGAAAACATGCTCAAAAATAGAGTTGTTGTTATTATCCGTGCCACTGATAACGTCGAACAAATCAGCAAACTTTGCCATATTGCTATCATTTTTAATAACACCGTCGCGACGAAGTGCCGGATCAAGAAACCACGTGTTGCAAACAATGGCCTTGTGGGGCGGAAAATATTCTGTAAAAATTCGTTCAGCCTCGTTAAGTGATTTTATAACGTCATCATAAAGCATAGGGCCGTCTTCAGGTATATGTATTGTTAAAACCGGATCACCTGGCTTTAACACAAGCTTTAAATTTTCAAGAGAAAGTTTTTGAGGATTAAGACTAAGGCTGCCGTCAGGTTTAAAGAGGTGTGCCGTGAGCATAGTTTCGGTTTTTTCATAAAAAGGAGTAAATCCTTCTTTTTCCTGAAAGCCTTTTTGATTATAAGTATAGTTCGGGAGAGCTGCAAAAATTCTGTTCCCGTTTGCATCCTCATAAGTTTCGCAAATATTTTTATACTCGGTGAACTGAAAATTTAAGCGTCCCACACGCAAAATAATCGGCTTTGAATAAGAATATAAAAAATAAGAAAGACGTAAAAATCCGGGTGTGTTATGAGAAATTCGATTTAACTGAGCCATATTTCTGTAACGATCAAAATAGCCGTTAATTATTTTTTCTTTTTCAACGTTTTTTCCTTCGGTCCATTTTTCAAGATTATCTATCGCCAAAAGATAAACAACGGCACGGATGCAGCCGATGTTTTCCGCTTTAACGGATTCAGGCGTTTTTATTCCGTCTACAAGGTGCGGTGTCAGAGAAAAATCCTCGTCGGTGCAGTATAAAAAATAATAAAAATGCCACATAAAGCGCAGTGTTTCCTCATCTGCGTTATTTAAAAACCATTCAAGCATTTCATAGTGATCTGCTTGGACTTCTGCGCGCTTTGCATAGCTCAAAACACGTTCTGTTGCAAAAAATTCCGTATTAAAGCTTTCGTTTGCTTCGGCTTGATAAGATAAAAATTTTTCGTTTATCACAGCAATTCTCCTTTACTTATCGGTTGTATTTTGATGGCGTGTACCCTGAAAACTTGCGAAACACTTGAGAAAAATATTTCACGTCTGAAAACCCTGTCATTAACGCAATTTGCTGAATGCTGTAATGGCGCGATTCAATTAAGCTTTTAGCGTGTTCAACACGCAAACGGTTTACAAATTCAACAATGCTGCAGCCGTATATCTGACGGAAAAACCTTCTGAAATAAGCATCGCTTAAAAAAGATTGTTTAATCATTTTATCAATACTGAAATCGCGGTTTAAATAGTTTTTATAAAGATAATCCATTGAATTTTTGATTTTTGAATTGACCTCTTTATAATTTGAAAGTTGGAATAAATATAAAATGTTATACACAATTGATTTGCATTTAAGCATATATCCCGGTTGCTTTTCTTTCCAAACCGTGTACAATTGTAAAAACAAATTTTTAACCTCGGGCGAGGTATTATAGATTAATTCCACTTCTTTCGGGGGATTTTTAGTGAAGTTTAAATGAACGGCTATAAGCTCTTCATCGCCGTAGTGGTGGGTATATTCGGCATAGGGAGGGCAAAGAAAATAGTGTTCTGTATCAAGATGCAAGGTTGTATCGGCAAGTTTAATTTCCGAAAATCCCGACAAACGACAAGAAAGATATCCAATCGGTCTTCTACCGCTTTGACCTGCTTGATTAACTCCGGTTCTTTTTATTTTCAGCACGTCTGTAATTGTAAATTCCGAAAGGCTTCCATCAAATATCATATTTTACACCACACAATACGATTTTTTCTGTTTTTTATTATAACATACTGCATTTTATTGTCAACGCTATTATCATATTTTCAACCTTTTGGTTCATTTTATGAGTTGTAAAATAAAGTTTTTTGATGTAAACTGCATATTAAGTTGAAACAATAGAAAGGATTTTTTATATGACAGTTAAGGTTATCTACCCAAAAAGCGGACATACAGCTTACAGAATTGCGGCAGAGACTTTTGTTGAGCTTCTTCAAAATGCCTGCGATATACAGGGTGTTTTGCTAAACGATTATGAACCATTACCGCAAGACAACACGCCCCTTGTTATAATAGGCACAGACGCCGTAAATCATCTTGCGGCAGAATGGTATCTTGCCAAAAAGATTGACGATTTCGGTGTTATATACGGACAGGATAACTACCGCATTTATACCAAAGAGATTGACGGACATCCTTGCATTTTCTTAAGCGGAGGTCGGCCACGCGCTACTATATATGCGGTTTACCGCTATTTTGAAAAATATTGCGGTTGCCGTTGGTTTTGGGATGGCGATCGTATCCCAAAATCCAAACTCACTTTAAACGGCATTGATCTTACCGAAGCACCGAGATTTGAATACCGAGGTTTGCGATATTTTGCCCACCGTAGTCTGCACCGTTTTCAGGCGGAGCATTGGAATTTTGAGGATTGGAAAAAAGAAATTGACTGGATGCTGAAAAAACGTTTAAATCTCTTTATGCTACGTATCGGACTTGATGATATTTTCCAAAAAGCGTTTCCTGACACGGTTCCGTACCCGAAACTTGATGAAGAACTTCCGGAAGCAGGTCCCGACCATCACGACCGTAATCTTTTTTGGTCGCTTGAATACCGTGGTGAGCTTCGCAAAAAGCTGCTAACCTATGCATTTGAGCATGATTTAATGCACCCCGAGGATTGCGGCACTATTACTCATTGGTATTCCCGCACTCCAAAAGCATATCTTGAAAAGGTGAACCCAACGTTGCTTTGCGGCGAAAAATACGGAGGAGAAGCCACTGCTCAAACCTGGGACGTGCTTGATGATGAAAATCTTAAAAACTATTTTAAACTTACCGAAACACATATAAAAGAATACGGAAAACCCGATATTTTCCACACAATAGGTCTTGCAGAGCGTTCCTTTTCCACGGATAACGAGGTAAATATGCGCCTTAAGCTTTACGTTTATCGCAGAATTTGCTCATATTTAAAAGAAAAATATCCGAATGCGCCATTGCTTATCGCGAGTTGGGATTTGTGGGGTTGGTTTGGCAATAAGGATGTACAGCGTCTGCTTTCGGAGCTTGATCCCAATCAGTCTATTATATTCGACTACACCTCGGACACGGTACGCGACTGCAATTTTTCTGAGTGGGGAGTTATTGGAAAGTTTCCGTGGATTTTCGGACTTTTCAGTGGTTATGAAGCCGATAACGATATCAGAGGTTTTTATCATTGGTCTAACGAGCGAATTAAACTTGCCAAAAACGACCCGTTTTGCAAGGGATTAGTGCTTTGGCCCGAGCTTTCTCACGGCGATACCTTTATGACCGAATATGCCGCCCATAACGCTTGGGAAAACGAAACCATAAGCATTGAGGACTTTATAACCTTCTACTGTAAAAACCGCTATTCTGCCGAAAACAGCAGTGTAATGCAAAAACTTTGGCAAACCTTTATGCCCATTGTCGAGATGCGTTCGTGGAATCCTGTAAATTCAATGTATATGCAGTTTGGTCAGGATACCTTTGTTCAATTGATAACCCGTGCAAAATTTGACACAAAGTTATATTCCTGCTTTGGTCGTGAACCTGAAGACGGTGCTAAACATCAAAACGAAGCAGTTGAAGTTTTGCGGACTCTTGCCACGGTTGTTCCCGATGACGAGATGCTTAGACGAGACGTTATAGATATTTCAAGAACGGTTATCGGCAGATTCATTGATTGTGCCATTCGTCTTGCCGAAAGGCTTTATTTAGCTAAGGATCACCGTATGTATATGGCTATGGATTCTGCGGTGGGACTTATGAAAATCCTTTGCGGTGTTTTAGCTTCACACTCGGATTTCTCTTTATTACACTCTCTGCAACTTCTGGAAAAAACTACCCGGACAAACCCGAATTTCGAAATCACTTTAAAAAGAAACGCAGCAGGATATTATTGCCGTTCTCACATAAGCGAAAACGCTAATTACCTTTATCTGCCCGAAATGCAGATTATTTTTGATGAGGTTAAAAAGGCCTTCGAGTGTAATTCGCCAATAGATCGTGAATCGATAGAAATGCGAATCAAAGCCAACACCGATTCTTTTTTTGCTACATCGCTTTCCGATATGGTATGCAAATCCGAAACAGAAATCTGCCATCTTCTTAAAAGCGCCGCAGAAATTATTGAAAAAATAGATTTTTCTAACATTGACGCAATCGATGATAAAACCGACGTTAAAACCCTAAAAATTCACGAAAGAGACATTTGATGTAAAATACGTGTGAAAATGATATTGACTGACTTGTCTTAAATTTCTTATATTACAGTATTAAATATATTTGTCGCAACCCTACTCAAATGTAATTGAATTTGTTTGCATTTGTAGTCTTTTCATTTTTAAAACCTCACAAAAAAATTGGACACATCACAGGGCAAAACCCTAAAATGATGTGTCCAACTGTTATTTGTTCGATTTTTTATGATTGTGGGGGCTGAAAAAACCTCAAAACCCTACAAAAGCCTTATTATTTGCTTGCTTCTTCAATAGCAACTGCGCAAGCAACGGTGGCGCCAACCATCGGGTTGTTGCCCA
>CALDPI010000173.1 GCA_937912045.1 uncultured Clostridia bacterium | reverse complement strand
GGATTTCATTACCCTCTTCAAGTCCCTTCCCAAAGTGGACGCCGGTTTGGCAGCTTCCATCTTCCATTTCGGACAGGTGCTGATTCCCGACCTGAAGCGCACGCTCCGTGACAATGATATTCCCGTGAGGTTGTAACAATGGATATTGAGAAACTGAAATTTGACGAAAAGGGTCTGATTCCCGCCATCGTGGTGGATTCCATCACCAAAAAGGTGCTGACCCTTGCCTATATGAACCGCGAAAGCCTTGAAATCACCTTAGAGAAGGAACTCACCTGTTTTTACAGCCGTTCCAGACAGGAACTATGGCTCAAGGGTGAGACGAGCGGAAATTATCAGCACGTTGTATCCATCACCGCCGACTGTGATATGGATGCGCTTGTGGTTGAGGTGCAAAAGGACGGACCTGCCTGTCACCTTGGCACAGATTCCTGCTTTAACAACACCCTGTACCAGAGCGACTCTATCCCCTCTTTTTCTATGGACGGACTTTATGATTTACTTTCTGCTCGCAAGCGTGACCTTCCCGAAGGCTCTTACACAACCTATCTTTTCCAAAAAGGAATTGATAAGATTCTTAAAAAAATCGGTGAAGAATCGACAGAGGTCATAATTGCCGCCAAGGCTGATGACAAGGCAGAAACCGTATATGAGGTTGCCGACCTTGCTTATCACATTATGGTTATGATGGTTGAGATGGGTATTTCGGTTGACGATATCCGCCGCGAGCTTGCATCGCGCCACGTGATTGACCACAAGGTTAAGCAGGAGAAGATGACAGGAAATGATTAAGACAAATTTTCACACCCACACAAGCTTTTGTGACGGCAAAAACACGCCGCGTGAGATGGTGCAGGAAGCGATAGAGCGCGGATTTACTGCGCTTGGCTTTTCTATGCACAGCTTTCTTTACGAGGATTTGCACATTGTTCCCTCGCCCGAAAACGAAGAGGAATACGTGCGCGAGGTTAATTCACTTAAAAACGAAATTAAAGACAAAATCAAAATATTCTGCGGAATTGAGCAGGACTATTTTTCCAAAGAGCCCTTGGGGTTTGATTACGTTATCGGTTCTGTTCATTACATAAAACGCGGAGATACGCTTTACGCCGTCGATTCCTCTGCCGAAATGACAAGGCATATTGTGGATACCTTTTTTGGCGGTGATTTCACAGCCTATGCTGAGGAATATTTCTCTCTCGTTTGTGAGCTGGCCGAAAAAATCAAGCCCGACATTATCGGGCATTTCGACCTTATTATGAAGTTCTGCGAGAAGATGAATACTCCCGAAACGGAAAGGTATATAGAAGTGGCGACGCGTGCGATTGAAAGACTTATTCCCCTTGGTATTCCGTTTGAAATTAACACAGGGGCTATGTCGCGCGGACTCAGAACTACGCCCTATCCGTCAGAGCGGCTGCTTAAAATTATGCAAAAAAAAGGCGCAAGGATTGTTTTCTCAAGTGACTGCCACAACAAAGATTTTTTGGAATACGGATTTGATGCAGCGAAAAAAATGGCACTCCATGCAGGATTTACCGAACACGGAGTTGTCACAGAAAACGGTATGGTTTATGTTCCCATAAAATAAAAAACGAGGTCTTGCGACCTCGTTTTTTATTTCATTGAAAAGATAATGCCAATTACGGCGGAGAGAGCGATAAAGACTATGGGATGCAGTTTCTTGGTGGGCTTTACAACATTCATAAGCACCCAAAGCACTGCGGCGAGAATTAGACCTTGAAAGTTTATTTCGGTTATGCCTTTTGCAATTATATCTTTTATTGGGAGAAGGTTTGTCATAACAACCGTTATTCCTGCGGCGGCAATGAGTGCTGTGGATGCAGGACGAAGACCGTAAAACGCGCTGTTTACATATTTGTTCTGGCTGAACCGCTTTAAAAATGCCGCAACGATGAGTATGACGATTACCGACGGAGTTATGAGGCCGAGCGTGGCGGTTACCGCGCCCAAAACTGCGGTAATAATGCCGCCTGCGTTCATACCTGTTATATATCCGACGTAGGTTGCCATATTGACACCGATGGGACCAGGGGTGGACTCTGACACGGCTATCATATTTGCAAGGTCTGTGTGGGTAAACCAGCCGGTTTTATCGGATATGTCGTACAGGAAAGGGATGGTGGCCATGCCGCCGCCGACAGCGAAAAGTCCGGTCTGGAAGAA
>CALDPI010000172.1 GCA_937912045.1 uncultured Clostridia bacterium | reverse complement strand
AAATATTTACTCCACCTAAAAAATCTATATCCATATCTTCATATTCACTATTTAACACATATTCAACATTTTCTGTTTTTGAAACATACTATGCTTCATTAACATATATCGCTACAGGATATAAAGCAGCTACAAACTTAATGGAAATTTATGTTGATGCTGTAGAAGCTTATAATTTCGCAGTTGAAAACGCAGATTCGTAAGACCGCTGTCCGTATCAAAGTGGTGTCCGACTATTTCGGAATTCAAGGAAAAGGAATTATACATAACGGTGTACATATCGCTTGATACTCTGCCATCAAGCGCACCGCGGATTACGTCCTGCTTGGAGTTTGTGTAAAAATCTGCCTCAATCAAAACTGCGGCACCGATAGTGCCGAGTATGCCAACCGCCAAAAGTATGATGCAAAGAATAAAACAGGTGATTTTAGCGGGCAAGGTTCTAATTGCATTCTTCATCGTTTTTCACCCCTCATCATATATCCGTGTCCCCAAACCGCCTTTAAGTATCTCGGCTCCGCAGGGTTAATTTCAATCTTTTCGCGTATGTGCCGAATGTGTACGGCAATGGTGTTGTTATCGGTATTAATCGGGTTCTCGCGCCATATTGCGCTGTATATATCGGCAGGGGAATAAACCCTGTCGGTGTTGGACATTAAAAGTCGCAAAATCTCATATTCCGTCGGCGTGAGCGAAACAGGGCTACCGTCCACCGTGACCGATTTTGACCCGTCATCAAGCTCAATTCCGCCAACGGTAATGCTCTCAGAATGCATTGTGCCGCCGCCCAGCTGCATATATCTGCGCAGCTGTGAGCGCACCCTTGCCGCAACCTCAAGCGGCTGAAAGGGCTTGGTTATGTAATCGTCCGCCCCAACGTTAAGACCTAAAATCTTGTCGCTGTCCTCACTCTTCGCCGTTATCAGAATAACAGGAACGTTGCTGCTTTCGCGTATTTTAACCATCGCAGAAATTCCGTCAAGCTTCGGCATCATAATATCCATAAGCACAAGGTGAATTTCTTCCGTTTCGATAATCCCCAGTGCTTCCTCGCCGTCAAACGCCTTAAGTATGTTATAATTCGGGTCGGAAAGATAGAGCTTTAAAGCGTTGACGATATCTCTGTCGTCATCGCAAATTAAAATGTTGTACATAAACATCCCCTCCGTATATGTTCCATTATACCTGTAAACCGATTAATTTAAAAGGTGCAAATGCATTAAGAATTTATTAACTTGTGAAATTGACATTTATGTTAAAAGATGGTATATTTACCATTAGTAAAAATGAGGTGAATTAATTGAAACTGCTGTTTGATTTGTTTTTCACCTTTGCCAAGGTCGGCGTAATGACCTTTGGCGGAGGTTATGCAATGCTGCCCATACTGCAGCGTGAGGTTGTCGAGAAAAAGGGCTGGGCCACAGAAGAGGAGCTTATGGATTATTTTGCCATAGGTCAGTGCACTCCGGGCGTCATCGCCGTCAACACCGCAACCTTTATCGGCCAAAAGAAAAAGGGCGTCCTCGGTGGAATTCTCACAACACTCGGCGTGGTTTTCCCATCGCTTATAATCATTTCCTTGCTTGCAGGTGTCATTGCGGCCTTTTCCCATATTGAAATAGTGCAGAATGCGCTGGCAGGTGTTCGTGTCTGTGTCTGCGTGCTGATTTTGAACGCCGTTATCAAGCTCTTTAAAAAGGCCATCGTTGATAAAGCAACACTTGTAATTTTCATAATAGTTGCGCTCGGCTCGCTTCTTTTGCCGATAAGCCCTGTGGTTTTCGTAATCCTTGCCGCCATCGCAGGCATAGTCCTTAAATCGATAGGGGGCAAAAGCTAATGCTACTGTTTTTAAAACTGTTTTTAGAATTTTTCAAAAAGTTTATCAATTGATTTTGTTA
>CALDPI010000171.1 GCA_937912045.1 uncultured Clostridia bacterium | reverse complement strand
GGTGCGTGCGACGTTGCCGGTGTTTTGCGGAATTTCAGGCTCGACCATTACAATGTTTATAATTGGCATTTTACACCCTACTCTCGATAACCTGTGCGTCACCGGCAAGCGTTACCTCGCCGTAATAGGCAGGGATAAACGCACATTCGCCCGCGCTCAGTGCCACGCCGTCAACCGTGACGCTTCCTTCAACCCACAGCACTGCGGCAAAGCTGTCCTCACCTACGGTTAGAACCTTTTCCCCCTTTACCTCGTGGTGGATGGCTGTGAAATATTCGCAGCTTGCGAGTGTGGCCTTTTGCGGCTTTCCAAACGGAATGGTGGGAGCGGTACGCTCTGTAACTGCAAGCGCCTTATCAATATGCAGCTCGCGCGGTTTGCCGTCTGCGCCGAGACGACCAAAGTCGTACACGCGGTATGTGCAGTTTGAATTCTGCTGAATTTCGGCTATCAGAATTCCTGCACCGATTGCGTGAATTGTACCTGCGGTTATGAAGAAGCAGTCACCCTTTTTAACGGGCACCTCGTTGAGCACGTCGGTAAGGGTGTTATCGTCGATACGCTTTTTAAATTCTTCGCGGCTTATATCATTCTTAAAGCCGTAATAAAGGCAGGCGCCCTCGTCACAGTCAACGACATACCACATCTCCGTCTTGCCGAACTGGTTTTCGTTTTTGAGCGCGTACTCGTCACTTGGGTGTACCTGAACCGACAGCGACTGCTTTGCATCGATTAATTTTATGAGAATTGGAAAGAACGGAAAATGCTGTGCGTTGTTGCCAAGGCACTCTTTTCCGAGCAAATCTATGATTTCACGCAGGGTTTTACCCTCATACTCGCCCTCTGCGGCGACACTCTCCCCATCGGGATGGCAGGAAAGCACCCATGCCTCTGCAAGAGGTGACATATCGCTCTCCATTTTATAATCGTCACGCAGGCGTGTTCCGCCCCAGATGTAATCCTTAAATGCGGGTTTTAGCTTAATTGGTTGCATTTTCATTCCTCCAACACGGTTTATACTGGTTATTATACGGCAAATTCACTCTTTTCGCAATATTTTGTTGCAAAAAAAGCACCTTTTTGTTACAATTATGTGGGGTGATTATTTTGAAAAAGGAACCTAACATTCTCGCACGGTTAAAGGCCAAGGAAGAAAAGGCAGGCATTCGTCGGTTATCGGTTGACGGCGCTCTTGGCAAAACCTGCAAGGTGGTTTACATAATATCTTTCGCGTATGCGATGTTTATAAAAATTATTTATATGCTGAGCACCTATCTTCAGGCGTCACTTGTTGTGAATAACACAGGACCCGAAAATCTGACCTCTCTACAGCAATCTCAGCTTGCCGACGTTAAAAACAGCATTTTGCTGGTCGGCATTATGACCGTTTTGATTATTGCGACGTTGGTGCTGCTTTGCAAGAGGATATACGTTGTTGCGCTGCCGCTCAGCGTGGCCACCTCTGTGACGCTCTGTGTTCATTTTGCCTTCCGTATGAGCGAAACGCTTGCAACCTACGGTCTTGCATCGAGCTATACGTATTACCACTTGGTGCCGCTGTGCCTTATGCTGCTCACCTCTGCCGTTTACTGCATTATCGGTATTCGCCACAAAGTTCTTGAGGACCGCGCATACACCCAGTTTGTTGACCGACTTTATGAAAATTACAGCGGCCGCTTTGAAAACCTGACCGATGAAGAATGGCAGGAATTTCTCGCAAGCTACGACCCGAGAGATTACAGATAAATTTATGAGCAACACTTTTCGTGTTGCTCTTTCTTTTTGGCTTAATATACCATAATACTACACGCGAATATGACAAATTATACCACACAGCCTGTCCTATAATAGAATCCGAAACAATCAATTCTGGCAGGTGGTTTAATTTTGAGTGAAAACGTAAAGACGAGGGCGGACGTACTCCCTCCGCGTGAAATTCTGAGGGCCGTGGCGACACAGGCGTTTTTGGCTCTTTGCGGATTTCTTTCGGCACGGGCGCCCGTTATGGAGCGCTTCTCCCCTTTTGGCATTGCATTTACGGCAGGAATGCCGAAAAGCTACATATTATCTGCAGGTATCGGTGCGGCTATCGGATATTTTGCGCCGGTAACCTCGGGTAGCGGTTTCAGATATTTTGCGGCGCTTTTTGCCGTTTGCACAATCAAGCTTTTGCTGTGCGGTGTGGGCAACTTTGAAAAGCGTGCCTGGCTTTCTTCACTTGTGGCCTTTGGTGCGAGTTTTGTCACGGCGCTTGCCACCGTTGCAGGCGGCAGCTTTTCCCCCTCGCACGCGCTGGTTGAATCGGTGCTTGCGGCGGCTGGGGCTTTTTTCGTGCACAGGACGCACAAGGCGCTACGTGACGGCACGTCGGGGCTGTGCGGTGAGGAGCTTGCCTGCACAGTTATGACGGTGAATATACTTTTTATGGGGCTTTATCCCATAACACTTTTGGGAATTTCCTTTGGGCGCATATTAGCGTCAACACTCATTATGGCGGTGGCACTTTACGCGCGTGCTGCAGGCGGTGCTATTGCAGGGTGCACGGCTGCATTCTTTATTATGCTGTGTGGCGGCGAGTTTGCCTCTGCGGCGATAATTTTCGCGGTGGGCGGCTTGCTGTGCGGTGTATTCTCCCCACTTGGCAAGACGGTGTGTGCCGTGGTTTTTGTTGTGTGGGGCGGAATTTCTGCTCTGCTCTTTTCGGGCAACACCTATTCCTATCTTATGTTCAGCGAATCGGCTTTCGGAGCGGTTTTGTTTATGCTGCTGTCGAGGGTATTTTGCGTTAAAATCGGAAAACTGTTTTCTGCGCCTGCCAACGTGCCGTCGCTTGAGGGGCTGCGGCGTGCACTTACGATGCGGCTTTTCTTTGCATCGAAGGCGCTCTGCGACGTTTCCGAAACGGTCAAAGAGGTATCAAACGAATTATCGCTCATCAACGCGCCCGATTTCGAATGGGTGGCACACAGCGTTAAGGAGGATGCGTGTAAGGGTTGCTCGCTTTGCAGCTACTGCTGGCAACGCAAAAAAAAGGCGACAAACGATGCTCTGCTTTATATGAGCAAGCTCATTAAAGGGGGCGAGCGCGAGCCGCACAAGGATGCGCCAGATGAATGGCGCGAGCGGTGTCTGCGGCCGATGCGTGTTGGCAACGCGACGGTTAAATACTATGATGAATATGCCTCTAAAATTGCGGCTGAGCTGCGTATTGAAGAGGTGCGAGGTGTCGTGTCCGACCAGTTTGACGGCATTTCTAATATGCTTTACGACCTGGCAACCGAGTTTGAAAAATGCGAGGAATTTGACAGTGCGCTGGCGGCACGTGTTTCGGGCGCACTGAAGGATATTGACATACGGGCAAGCGACTGTGCCTGCAAGACCGACAAATACGGGCGGCTTAGCATTGAGGCGCGTGTTCCCCTGCCTGCTACTGCGACGGTAAACCGAATGGACATTCTGCGCGTGGCAGAGGCGGTTTGCGGACGTGATTTTGAGGCACCTACCATAACCCGTGCTAAAAATGAGATGTTTATAAGCATTAGCGAAAAGGCAAACTTTTCCGTATCGATCGGGGTGGCGCAACACATATGCAAGGACGGTGCGGTATGCGGTGACGCATACACAAGCTTTGACGACGGCAAGGGACGAACGGTGCTGATTTTGTCCGACGGAATGGGTACGGGAGGACGCGCCGCGGTTGACGGTGCGATGGCATCGGGGCTTATGGAAAGGCTGCTTAAGGCAGGCTTTGGGTATGACTGTGCGCTGCGGATTGTAAACTCATCTCTCCTTTTTAAATCCACCGATGAATCCTTGGCAACGGTTGATATATCGTCCATTGACCTGTTCACAGGCAAGGTGGAGCTTTTAAAGGTTGGTGCGGCTCCGACTGTGATAAGGCGCAACGGGCGCACGGGAAAGGCACAGAGCACCTCGCTCCCTGTTGGAATTTTAAAGGACGTTGGCTTTGACAAGGCGACGGTAAACCTGCGTGCAGGCGATATTCTGCTTATGATGTCGGACGGGGCTGTGAGCGCCGGCACCGACTGGATTTGCGCCGAGCTTGAGTCATACCGCGATGGTGATGCCGAGAAGCTTGCCGAGCGGATTGTACGGCTTGCAAAAAGCAGACGGAGCGACGGCCACGACGACGATATAACGGTTATTGCGGCAATCCTTGAAAAAGCGGTATAAGCGTGTTATAATGTCATTATGAGGTGATAACATTGACACAGGAAAAAATTGACCGCATAAACGCGCTGGCGCGAAAGCAAAAAAGTGAGGGCCTTACCGATGAAGAAAAGGCAGAGCAGGCCGCTTTGCGCCGTGAATATATTGAAGGCTATAAGCGCAGCTTGGTAAGTCAGCTTGAAAACACGTATATCGTCGAGCCTGACGGGAGCAAGAGAAAAATCACTAAAAAGGATTAAAAAACAGGGTGCTATGCACCCTGTTTTTTATTTCTTTTCGTATGTAATTGCGGTATTAAAGCTGACACTCTCGCCGCTTTCAAGCACCGAGATGCCGACCTGCTCTGTCAGTTCTATGCTTGTACAATAGTGGGCACTTTCGCAACTCCACGGCTCTATACAGATGAAGCTTGCGTCCTTGCCCGTCCAGATGGTGAGATTCGGGAAGTTACCAAGGCTTACCTTTATATCGTGGTCATAGCCCTCACGAACGAGGGTGACGGATTTTGAACGAAGTCCGCCAAAGGTTATTGCACCTGTATCAAACATTTCGGTATCGAGTGCCATAATGCCGTTTTCATCGATAAAGCGGCGACCGCACTTTTCACTGTCATAGTTTTTTACGGTGTAATACTTCTCTTCGCTGTCAAACACAAGCTTTGTTCCTGCAAAGCCGAGCGGTGCAGGAAAGCCTGGGTGAACGCCAATCTCACAATAGCTCTTGCGGCTGTCTGTATTTGTGGCGGTAAGGGTGTATTCAACGGTGTTGCCGACAAGCTTATATTTTACGCGGAATTCGAAATCAAATGGATAAACCTTTAAGGTTTCGGCATTTTGTGTGAGCAAAAAAGCAATCTCCGTTTCGGTTTGGGATTCGACCGAATAATCGTTTATTTTCGCGACGCCGTGGCCTTCTATATCATAGGTTTTTCCGTCAAAGGTATATTTTTTATCGGGCAGGTAGCCAACTATGGGATAAAGGTTTGGGGACTTACCCTTCCACACCTTATCGCCCTGGTGCAGCAGCTCTGTTCCGTCGGCCGACAGAATGCTCTGCATTTCGGCGCCGTAGGATTCGAGTGTGAGGGTTAAAAATTCGTTCTTTAATTTGTAAATTGACATAAATATCACCACGAAAAATTATTTATATCATTATATTAAAGCCTATTTTCCTTGTCAAGTCGCTTGACAGAAATCAGAAAAAAACCTATACTAAATGTAATACTGAGTGAGGTGTTTAATATGAGTTTTCAAAAAACGTTATACGGAAATATGCCCGACGGCACACCCGTTTACAAGGTTACACTGCAAAACGGCGGACTTTCGGTTTCTTTTATTACCTATGGCGGCACAGTGACAGAAATTTTGTTTGGCGGACGTGATTTGGCGCTTGGCTACAACTCGCTTTCGGAGTATCTTGCTGATACCTCATCTATCGGTGTGACGGTTGGAAGATATGCCAACCGCATTGCAGGCGGACTTTTCACGCTTGGTGGCAAAACCTTTGACGTGGGCTGTAACGAAGCCGGACGCGGACACCTGCACGGTGGAGAGTTCGGCTTTCAAAAGCGTGTGTGGGATATCACAGAGCTTAATAATAGCAACGCAACCATTCATTATTTATCGCCCGACGGCGAAATGGGTTACCCCGGAACGCTTGACGTTTACGTTACCTTTACCGTAACGGAGGATGACGAATTTAAAATCACCTACTCTGCAACGAGTGACAAGGACACGGTGCTCAACCTTACAAACCACACGTATTTTAACCTCGGCGGCGGCGACGTGCTGGACACCGAGCTTTTAATAAATGCCGATTCTATTTTGCCTGTTGACGAGGTGCTGATTCCGACGGGTGAATATATGAGCGTTGAAAACACACCCTTTGATTTCCGCACCGCAAAGCCCATTGGCCGTGATATAAACGGTGACCACCCACAGCTTAAAGTCTGTGGCGGATATGACCACAACTTCTGTCTTGGCGATAAGTGCGAATACCGTCACGCCGCGACAGCAAAAAGTGCCAAAACAAACATTAAAATGGAGTGCTACACCGACCAGCCCGGCATTCAGCTATACACAGGCAATTTCTTAGAAACCGATTGCGGAAAGGACGGCGCTATGGAAAGATTCGGCGGCTTCTGTCTTGAAACACAGCACTATCCCGACAGTCCCAACAACCCTCACTTCCCCACCACCGTTTTAAAGGCAGGCGCCACCTTTGAAAGTGTTACCTGTTATAAGTTTTCAAAATAAAAGAAAAGACCGACTATGTCGGTCTTTTTTATTATTCTTCCTCTACAAATACGATATTATCATAATCTTTAAGGCTGTAAACGTCAAAGCTCTTTATGTTTTCAACCAGCAAATTTATGCCGAGGTGTCCGCTTGTGTTGCTTTTTGCAGGCATAAAGTGATATGTAAAATCGAAATCCTCTTGCTTGATTTTATCAACAATTTCGTTCGCTTTATACATATCGTCGATTTCTATATAAACAACCTCGCTGTATTTTTTGCTCTTTTCAAAGCGTGCCAGCAAAATCATTGTGAGCATATAAAGTGCGGTTATGCAAAGAGCGCCAAGATAAAATCCGCAGCCAACCGCAATTCCTATTACGCTTGTGGTCCACACGCCTGCAGCGGTGGTGAGACCTGTTATTGTGTTGTTGCTTTTGAGAATTATCATACCTGCGCCGAGAAAACCGACGCCCGAAATAACCTGCGCGGAAAGGCGAAGTATGTCGCCGTTATAGCCAAGGTATTCGGTTGCGTATATGCTTATCATCGAGGTGAGTGCCGCACCGAGCGACACCAGAATGTGCGTACGTCTGCCGGCAGCTCTGCCGTGACGCGCGCGCTCGCTTCCTATTGTTACACCAATGACAACAGCCAAGAGGGCGCGAAAAATTATTTTTATTGCAAAATCCATAATCCTTACCCCTTTATAAAAAAATATGAAGATATATTATCACACCCACGAGAGAAAAGCAAGCACTTTTTTTGCCTTAATACTTTCTATATATTATATTATTTTTTCATAATGATAGAACAAAACCCGTCCTTACGGACAGGTTTTGTTTTTAACCTTCTTTATAATAAATGTCAAAAGCATTGAAACGGCTGAAAGTGCGAGGTAGAGCGCCGAATATACTATTGGAAATGCGGGGTCAAAAATGAGCACAGCGAACACCCAGAAAAGCATCGAAAACACAAGCGGTGCTGAAAACAGGCAACGAATGTCCGTTCCCGATATGATGCCGATTGTGACCGCCACCAAGGGATTGAAAACAAAAAAACGTTAAAAGTGCGACCGCCATTCCGTTATCCCCTTTTACGATGTGCACCGCCAAAAGCGGAAACACGAGGGTGGTCAGAAGTGCTAAGGACGACATTAAAATTATTTTTTTAAGCCTTGACATTGTATCACCTCTTTTTTATTTTACCATATTATGAAAAAAATACAACCCCACGCTGTTCAAGGCTTGGGGTTGTGAAAATATTATTCAATTACAAGCTCGGGGTTTTCTGCGAAGTGCTTGAGCATTACAATCGGCTCTGTTGCCGAGGTGTTGGTAATTACAATACCCTCTTTTGCTGCCTTTTCGGTTACGAAGAACTCGTCGTTTGTAAGCTCGCCGTAGCGGATGAGTGTGGGCGTTTCGATATCCCACTCGCCGAATTTGCCCCTGCCCTGCAGGAGAATAAAGCCGTATGCCGCCATATCCTTTACGACTACTGTCTGACCGGGGTTGACCGTCAGGCGCTTTGCCGAAACGACG
>CALDPI010000170.1 GCA_937912045.1 uncultured Clostridia bacterium | reverse complement strand
CTTCCCTCAATTATACAAAATTTGCATTTTGTATAATTGTGCATATTTCGGAACTTACTCTGTGCCGATTATGATGTTATATCATAGCCATTTAAAGAAAAAGTATTATAAATAGTGTAGTGGGAGAAATATACTTTAAGTTTAACAAAACCCAATTTGGCAAACGCGAAATGGACGCCGCCAAAAAGCTTAAATATATCGGTCTTTTCGCAACAGGTTTTAATAATATTGATACCGCTTATGCAAAAGAGAAGGGCATAACCGTCTGCAACGCGCCCGGCTATTCGACCGAGGCGGTTGCGCAGCACGCCATAGCGCTTATGCTGCAGGCGCTTAACCGCGTGGGTGACTATAATAAAATCGTGGCAGAGGGCGATTGGAAAAAAAGCCGCACCTTTTCACTTTTTCCGTTCCCTGTGTATGAGCTTTGCGGAAAAACCCTCGGCATTGTGGGCTACGGTGCAATAGGTCGCCGCGTGGCAGACATCGCAAAAGCATTCGGTATGCGCGTTCTCGTTCATAACCGCAGCCGCGTGAATGACGACAGCGTCACACAGGTTCCGCTTTCAACGCTGCTTTCGGAAAGCGATGTGGTATCGCTGCATTGTCCTCTTAATGCGGATTCAGCCGGAATGATGAATGCCGAAGCGTTTTCAAAGATGAAACAGGGCGCGGTCTTTATAAACACCGCACGCGGACCGCTTGTTGACGAAAACGCCCTACGCGATGCACTTCTTTCGGGCAGGCTGCTTGCCGCAGGAATAGACGTTCTGTGCGAGGAGCCGATGAGCGAAAGCTGTGTCCTTTTCGGAATTGAGAACTGTTATATAACTCCTCACGTCGCCTGGGCAGGACTCGAAACGCGGCAGAGACTTATGACCGTTGTCGAGGATAATATAAAAGCCTTTTTGTCGGGCGAGCCTCAAAATATGGTATAAAAAAACGGAGCATTGCTCCGTTTTTTATTTTCTTCCGTTTGTTATAAACAGCGGTGTAAGCGCGAAAAACAGTGCGCCGCAGAGCGTGCTGAAAAGCGCCGCCGTAAGCATGCAGGGAACGAACAAATCAAGCACGAGTCCGACCGCAACAAGCGCCGCAATGGGCAACAGCCCGAAATAGATAAAACAAATCTGTATGATTGACTGAATAATCTTTGCCGCCGAAACGGGAATGGAAAGCGAAATAAACGTGCCAACCGAGGAGGAATAAAGGTCAATCGTCACAGCGAACAAAAGCCAGAGCACCGCGTGTAACGGGTTTGCACCAAGCGCCAGCGTGCCGACCGCGAATGCAGGAATCAAATCCAAAAAGCAATCCACGGTTCCTGAGAAAAGTGAGAAAAACAGCTTTTTGTGTGCGCTTTCGGGTAGCATTGTAAAGAGCGGATGCTCAATATCCTGGTTTACGGGGTTGCCGAGCGAGCGGTAGAAAACAAGCAGACAAAGTGTGAGAGCCACCGCCGTAAGCGAGCGTGTGTCAAATACAAAAATCTGCAAAGCACAAACCACCGCCGACACGAGCAGATAGGTTATGTTGGTTTTTGTAAATATGCGAAGCTTTGCAAAACGGAAACGGTTGTAAAGCGATTTGTAAAGATAAACGTTTGCGCCAAAGCCTCGGCTTAATCCCTCGCGGTTAATTTTTTCAGCGCGGGGCTTTTTGCGCGCCACAACGGTAACGCGTCCCTCAGCCGCCGCCTGCTGCAGCTCTGCCATTTCGGCCGATGCATTGAGCGAGTCCTCGTAAAAATCTGCCTTTATATTCCAAATGATAAAGCAAAGCCCCACTATTGATGCAAGGCACAGCAGCAAAAATGCGCCTGCAGGTAAAAGACTTCCTGCAAAGCAGAAGTGTATAAACGCTGCCGCCCAGCCGAACATCGGCAGGAAGAAGAAATATTTAGACGAGAAAAAGAAGATTGCAAATTCGAAAATATTTTTGTCGGTCTTCTGCAGCTGTATGTAAAACAGCGCACAAACCGCCGCCAAAAGCGCGACCACAGCAACACGGACGAGCTTTTTATATCGCACAGAAACCGAGCCCGCGCCTGAACGCGACCCCATTTTTCTTATCAGAATCACCACCAAAGCAGACAGAGCCACAAAACTCACCACAGCAATGAA
>CALDPI010000169.1 GCA_937912045.1 uncultured Clostridia bacterium | reverse complement strand
CCCACATCAGGACCGTCACACCCAGCACGATCCACAGATAGTTGGGAATCTGCACGCCCAGGATACGGAAGCCGCCCGTCACAAGACGGGTATAGGCAGGGGCAAGCCCTGCAATCGGGGCGCTGTTATTCTGCCCCAAGCTGACGTACCACATGACCGCCCCGTAGAGAATCAGCTGCGTGCCCAGCGTGACGATAAAGGGGTGCAGATTGAATTTGGCCACAAAGAAGCCGTTGATGAGGCCGATGATGGCACCGATGGCGGCACCCAGACCGAAGCCCATGGTACCGAAGCCGCCCGAGGTGAGCAGCTGACCGGGATAATCAAAATGGAAATGCTGAATTGCCCACATTTGATGCTGTCCGACGTCGGTTGAGACGACGGTGTCCTCCGGCAGCAGCTTTGCAATGCAGCTTAAAATCTGTTTGGGTGTCAGGGTGTTTGCATCTTCGTCATACTCGGTTTCGGTTTTGAAGGAGAAAACGTATTTTTTCCACTCTGTATGCTCTTCCCTTTCGAGTCGTTCATTGAGAAGAGATAACACCAATTTTGCATCGCCCACGATATGATGGTCGGTTTTGACGTTCTTATTAATCTCGGCGCGGTCAATATCAATCTGGACAATCTTTGCCTGTTTTGCAAAGCTGTCGGGCTTTAGTGCCACGCGGTCCGAAAAACGACAGCCAACCGCTATAAGCAGGTCACAACCGTCGCACGCCATATTTGAAGCCTGCGAGCCGTGCATACCAATCATTCCTGTGGTCAGCGGGTTGCGGCCGACAAATCCACCTGCGCCCATTACGGTGATTGCAACGGGGGCATCGATTTTTTCGGCAAACTCGGTAAACTCTTTATGTGCGCGCCCTCTGACAACGCCGCCGCCGCAGATAAGAAGCGGCTTTTTCGATTCCTTAATCATCTCGACCAGGGTGTCGATATCGCTATCGACGGGGGCCGCCGGCTTGAAATCAAAGGATGAACGCTTCATAAGTGCTTCGAGTCGACCGCTGTTTTTATGCTCCGACTTGGAAAGCGGTGTATATTCTGCCGTTTCGGCCGTTACGTTCTTTAAAATATCGATAAACACAGGACCGGGACGTCCGCTCTTGGCGATTGCAAATGCCTCACGCAGAATATCTGCAAGGGTATTTACGTCACGCACAAGGTAGTTGCACTTTGTAATCGGCATTGTAATGCCTGTACTGTCAACCTCTTGAAAAGAGTCCTTACCGATAAGGTTTTCGCTGACGTTACAGGAAATGAATATTACAGGTGACGAATCCATATATGCGGTGGCAATGCCTGTTATCAGGTTGGTGGCACCGGGTCCACTTGTTGCAAAGCAGACACCGACCTTGCCAGTGCTCCTTGCGTAGCCGTCTGCCGCGTGGGCTGCCCCCTGCTCGTGCGAGGTGAGCACGTGATTTATTTTATCGCCGTAGGAATACAGCTCGTCGTACACGTTTAGTATTGTTCCACCCGGATAACCGAAGATGGTATCGACGCCCTGCTCAAGCAGGCATTCCATCAAAATTTTTGCGCCACTAATCTTCATACGTCGCATTTCTCCTTTAAAAATAATAAAAAGCCCACGAACTAAAAGTTTAGTCCATTAGGCTTTGCAAATAACTCTTCTGCTTTAGGTGCGGTAAAAAATATCCGCTTAAAACACTTTTGCAAATTAGGCACAACTTTTAGCACTATTCACTTCTGTCTTCACGACTAGTAGAATAATGCTGACAATTATTATACCAAGAACTGCAAAATTGGATATCATAATAACCGCCCTGACTCTAAACCGAATTTTCGGTTCTATTTTTGATATTCAACATTGTAGCACTTTAAAGCGCCGTTGTCAATGCCTTTTTTGCACTTTTTTCGAAATATTGACAAATATAATATTATTTTATATGATTAATACATAACACGGGCTAATAAGGGGGCATTTTTGTGAAAAAGCGAATTATTGCCATTGCTCTGGCGGCGGCTTTAGTGATTTTGTGTGGCGGAGTTTTCGTGTTTAAGGATTTTCTCTTCCAGAAAAACGAGATTTTCAAAAGCTCGGGTTACTCTTTACAGCTTATAACTGCGCCGCCGTTTGAAGTTAAAAATTCACAAAACGAAATGTTTATACGCAAGGTGCAGAACTACATTGAGAATGCGCCGAAAGAGGAGATTCCCTATATAGACGATGTTAACGGTTGGAAGATGCGCGGTCACATTGTGATTGAAGAGGGTGGTTCCCCTGTTTTATATAAGCTGACAATCCGCGGAAACCAGCTTGTGGTGGAGGACAAGTGTTATCGTATGAATGATGATTTTTACGGTGGAATGCTGGAGCTTTATAATAAAATGAAATAAAAAGGACTTGCCTCGTGCAAGTCCTTTTTATTTTAGAAAAGTCCTGTGATTTTGCCGTTTTCGTCAACGTCGATACGCTCTGCGGCGGGTGACTTGGGAAGGCCGGGCATTGTGAGAATGTCGCCTGTGAGTACAACGATGAAGCCTGCACCTGCCGAAACCTTTACGTTTTTAACGGTGACGGTGAAGTTTTCGGGCGCGCCGAGCTTTGTCATATCGTCAGAGAAGCTGTACTGTGTCTTTGCAACACAGATGGGGTACTTCTTGTACTTTCCGGTCTTGGTGATGGCCAGGCCGGAGTAGATGGAGGTTCCCATCATGCCCACCATCAAGGGCAGCATCAGCAGGCCGGAAACAATGGAGGTGAAGAACAGAATTTTCATGATACTGCGGAACTTGTCGTTCACCTTGATCCAGCCTCTGGAATATACCAGCGCCATCACAGCCACAATCGCAATGGTG
>CALDPI010000168.1 GCA_937912045.1 uncultured Clostridia bacterium | reverse complement strand
TTACTTTTTCTTGGATAGTAAAGTTGAATCCTTATATTAATAAGAGTAAAAATGGTATAAAGTCTGTGTATATAAAGGTGAAATCTAAATGGAATTTAAAGAAGTAAAATATGAAAATAGTATTCATATTTATTGTTTAGTTGAAGAAGATAATAAGAAATTAGTTAAAGGTGTTAGTGAGTGTAGTTTATATGAAACTTCTACACCTTTTAATTCAATTGAGAGGGTTTATTATTTTAATCGTATTTTTGTAAATCCTAAATATAGAAATCAAGGTATAGGTAAAGAGTTATTGTTAAGGATGTTGGATTGTGTTATGAAATATAATTATCCTATATGTTGTGATATAAACCCTTATGGTGATTTAACTTATGAGCAGTTAAGAAATTGGTATATGTCTTTTGGATTTAAGGAATATGACGTAGAGTTTAATGGAGTTAAATATAAACAATTAAGTGAAGAAGAACAAGTAGTATTAAGATTACCATTAATACCAGATGAAGCTGTAAGTAGACAATAAAAAAGAAATTATTAATTTTTATGGAGGTAAATTATGTTTAATCAAAATATCAACTCACCGGTAAACATTCCGGTATCAAAAATTCATCCCTTTGAGGGAAATCCTTATAAGGTGCTTGACAATGAGGAAATGAACTTTCTCATTGAAAGCATTGATATATTCAAAGAAGAGCAGCCCGACGGCTGACTGTTAAAGTGTATCAATTTCAAATTCCCCGTCTTTTATGACGGGGATGAGAATGTGACACATATCCGTTGGGACAGTGAAACAACAGTCGAACAGATACGGAATAAAATAACACTAAAGTGGGCTGTTTCGCACAAATACAACATCCATCTTTTTAATATGCTTTATACTTTTGTAAGCTATAATAAATGGATGCATTTCAGAACTTAAGAATGATATGAATAAAAGGTTAACTCCCGTGGAGCAATCCACGGGAGTTATTTGTTGGATAAAATATTATATTGAGAATAAAGCATAAAATCGAAAGGAAGAACCGCTTATGGCAGCTACATTCGACATTTCCGGCTCTATCAACAAAAAAATAGTAAACGTACATGCTATTTTTATTATTTCCGTTTGTGTGATTTTTGGAATACTTAATTTTCATTTTCATATTTTTCACCGACCAAATGTTATCACAAGCCAATCCGCATTTCAATAAAGAAACTAACGAAACTGTTTCGTAAATGCTTGATTTTTTTAAAATAGCCTTTATAATAAAAGAAAAAGGGGGCGGAGAGCATGACCGTGCGTGAACTTGCGAAAATGGCTGGCGTTTCACCGTCAACCGTGTCAAAAGCGTTCAGCGGTGCACCCGACGTAAGCCAAAAAACAGCCGAAAAGATTTTCCGCCTTGCCAAAGAAAACGGTTGCTTTGGGAAGTTTTCAAAGGCAAAATTTCAAAAAGCGGTTTTCGCCATAATCTGTCACGAGTTGGGGAATTTTTATGCCGAGTACGTTAAGACGCTCCAAAGAATAATAGAAGAAAACGGCGGCGTTGCCGTCATTGCGTGTGACGGCTTTTCGCAGGAGGCACAGGCGCAAATGCTCGAATATTTTGGCGCTTTTGCCGAAATTGACGGAGTTTTTGTTATAGGCCTTAAAGAGCCGATTAAGCGCGGACTTTCTCTCCCTGTTGTTTCAATTTTGTCGGACAGGGAAGTGGCGGCAGACGCAATCAACGCCGATATTACGACCCCCTTCCGCGATGCCGTCTTAAAGCTTCGTACACTTGGGCATAAAAAAATCGCCTTCATAGGCGAGGGGCTTACGGTGGGAAAAGAAAAAATCTTCTGCAGTGCCGCACGGTTGACACGCGACGACCCGCTCGTCTGCAGAAGCGCGTTCCGTTTTCAAAAGGCGGGGGAGGACGGCGTGAGACAGCTGCTCTCAAGGGGAGCCGAATTTACCGCGGTCGTCTGTGCATATGACGAGATTGCGCTCGGCGCCATACGAGAACTAAAAAAACGTGGACTGCAGGTGCCCGTCGACGTATCGGTAGTGGGTGTTGATAATACGGTTGTTGCGGAATATGCCGAAACACCGCTTGCCAGCGTCGGCGCGAATATAGAGGAGCTTTGTCTTCTCGCGTGGGAGCAGATGCAGCAAAAGCAAAAAAACAAATTCTACCGCAGCAAACAGCAAATAACCCTGAAGGGCGAATTTTTACCGCGCGAAACGGTCGCACCACCAAAAAAATAAAGCACGCAAAACCTCGCGTGCCGTTCGGTTAAAATATTAGGAAAAATGTAATGATAGGAGAACAAAATGCAACAGGATTATTTTTTTGTGTCGCAGCCCACAGGTGAATACAGCACGTCAAAAATACCAATCTGCGTAAACTGTGGAGGTCTCACCGAAAAGGCAGAGCCATTTTATGAGGACCATATTTGCGGCCGCAAGGATTATACACTTTACTATCTGCACGAGGGGGAATTTTCCATCTCGTTAGACGACGGACCGCTCGTTCCGTTAAAGCCGGGTGCGTTTGTCATAATCCCGCCCAATCTGCATTTTGTTTATTGCCACGACGATGATTCGCCCATAAAAATTTACTGGGCGCATTTCACAGGTGGATATGTGGGCAAGCTGCTCGAGGAAAACGGCATTTCCGAAAAGGGCGCTATATGCGCAGCGCCTGTATCTCCTACAACGGCGCACGTGTTCCAGGCTTTTCTTGACGAGATGAAGGGCGGCACCGATAACATTCAAAGGCAGCGCGCCGCCGCTACGCTCGTGCTCACCATAACAAGCCTCACACAGCTTCTGTCAGAAAACAAGCGCTATCGAAGACTGCAAAAATCCTTTGCCTTTTTGCAAGAGCATTTTACAGAACAGATTCCCAAGGCTAAGCTTGCCGAGATGGAGGGGCTTGGGGTTTCGCAGTATAATCTGCTTTTCCGCTCTATAACGGGCTACACCCCGTCGCAATACGTCACAAAGCTGCGCATAGGGCTTGCCTGCAAGCTGCTTGCCGATGCAACGCTGTCGGTCCGCGACGTTACAGAGAGATGCGGCTATGACGATATGTTTTATTTCAGCCGCGTCTTTCGCAAGGAGTGCGGCGTAAGCCCAAGCAAATATCGCCGCGGCGAAAGAAAGCAGGACTAATCTTTATTTTTATTATAGCAACTTATAATCGCAAAAAGGGAGGGCGAAAATTGCTTAATAATGCAAAGCTGCGGCTCATTACCGCAATGCTCATTTTCGGAACAATCGGGCTTTTTGTCCGTTTCATAGACCTGCCGTCAAGCGTTATCGCGTTGGCGCGCGGCCTTGTGGGAATGCTCTTTTTGCTTGTTGTCACCGCAGTCAAGAAAAAGCCGGTTTCGATGGCGTCGGTGCGAAAAAATGCATTGTGGCTTTTGCTTTCGGGCGTGGCACTCGGGTTCAACTGGGTGCTCTTGTTCGAAGCGTACAGATTCACAACCGTCGCAACGGCCACACTCTGTTATTATCTCGCCCCCATTGCCGCGCTGCTTTTGTCATGTATCCTTTACGGCGAAAAAATGACGGTGAAAAAGAGCGTTTGCGCCCTCACAGCACTTGTGGGAATGGCAGGCGTTTCGGGCTTTTTGCCAAACGGGAAAATACCAAAGGCAGAGATAAAGGGCGTGCTTTTCGGCCTTGCCGCCGCCGCGCTTTATGCCACAGTTATCCTGCTCAACAAAAAAATACGCGACATCTCGCCATATGATAAAACGATTGTACAGCTTGGCGTTTCGGCAGTGGTAATGGCGGTTTATTGCATTTTCACCGTGCGTTTCGATTCGCTGTCGCTTGACGTGAAAACGCTTTCGCTACTGCTCTTGGTCGGTGTTGTGCACACAGGCATCACGTATTTGCTGTATTTTGGTGCCATCGGCGAAATTTCGGTCAGCGCGTCGGCAATACTCAGTTATATCGACCCCGTCACAGCGCTAATCATTTCCTGGCTTGTACTTAAGGAAAGCACAACGCTTTATGGCGTTCTTGGCGCGGTCGTCGTCCTCGCCTCCGCCCTCACAAGCGAGCTCCCGAAGCGAGAAAAGTGAAGAAGTGAATAATAAAAACGAAATCCCGTTCACTTGCGTGAACGGGATTTTTGTCATTCGTGTCCGAAAAAGAACTGGTCTAAAAACGAGTGAAATTTACTTAATCTTTAGAATAGCCGATATTCTTTTCTTTCGCAGGATCAAAAGACAGGTTGGAAATTGACGCAACCAATGCATAGATACCAAAAGTAACGATGCTAAGGAAAAAATATGCCGCTGTTCTGCAAGTATAACCTGCCGGCTTTAACTCAGTATGGTTGATAATAACGCTACCAATCCATCCCAAGAAAAATGTCAATAAAAAGCGGACAAGATTTTTATTCTCCATCACAAACACTCCTTTCTACAACTGTCGGTAAATACCGCAAAATCTTTGTCTTTTCGACAATCCTATTTTATCCTACTTTATCCTACTTGTCAATATTTTTAAGCATTATATCTTATAATATTTTTGAGGTGATAATTATGGAAATCAGAATCGCGAAAGACCGTTATGCTCTTGGTGCAAGTGCAGCAAAGCATGTCGCAGAGGTGCTGCGAGAGGTAATTAAAACGAAAGGGAGCGCGCGTATCGTACTCTCCACCGGTGCTTCTCAGTTTGACACCATCAAGGCTCTTGTTACCGAAGACGTGGACTGGAGCAAGGTTCGCGGCTTCCATCAGGATGAGTACATCGGCATCAGC
>CALDPI010000167.1 GCA_937912045.1 uncultured Clostridia bacterium | reverse complement strand
GACAAAAAACTTGCCCGAAACCGACAAGCGAGCCACCGTGAAATTATTCATAAACGTGCCGAGCATAAGCGCAGGCACAAAAACGTTGTTTTCCAGCTTAGACAAAAGGCCTGCCGCGGTACCATCCACAACCTTTAGCTTTACAAGTATGTATCCGATTGCAATAAGCAGCACCAAAAATGCCATTTGATTGAGTGTTGATGAAAAAAGCGCCATTATTTTTACTCCTCTGTTTCATACTGTTTCTTCCACTTCCTTGCGACAAGGAAGCAAAGCGCGGTTCCGAGCAACGCTATGAGTACCCAAATCCGCAAAGTGAAGCTCCAGCCCATCCTTTCAGAAAGCAGAGCTATTCCATACGTGGATATAGCGCTTCCTATATATGTGCAGGCATTTATAATGCCCGAAACGGTCGAAACTCTGCCGTATTTTTTAAAGAAATTTGGCACCATACATATGAGAATAAGGTTTACGCCGTGCATACAGCCTGTAAGCAGCGCGGAAAACGCAACCGAAAACGCGGCATTAAGTCCCGAAAGCGCCGACAGCGCAACCGCCGAAATTGCACCCACGCCGAATATGACGCCTGCACACAGCAACGTGTTTTTAATTTTCTTGCGGTATAGGGTTGAGGATATCTGAACACAAGCAACTCCAAATATCGGAAGCACAACACCTGTGAGTATTGATGTTGCACTGCCTAAGTTATAGGTTTCTGATATGTATGTGGGCATCCAGGTGGTAACGCCGTCACGCAGCATTCCTTGCAGAATGATTGCACCCATAACTGCCAGCATAACAGGCGCAAACACAGGTCCCATTTCCCCGCCTTTGCTCTTTTTTTCTTTGGGAGATTTTTCGCTGTTCACATCCTTGCAAAGCTTGTTCCACACAAAGAGCATTATAACTCCGCACACCGCTGAAAATACAAAAACCGATTTCCAGCCCCAGAGTGAAATAAGCAACGGCGAGAAAAGATAAACAAATATCGTGCCGAACGAGGCGCCAAAGGAGACCTTTGCCGAAGTCCTTTTGTAGTCTTCATCCGAAAGCAATGAGGACATAATCCGTACCATTGGAGGCCACATAAGGCTCTGTGCAAAGCCGTTTATGCACCATACCACCAGCATAAAATAGGGGTTCTGACAAAGGGGCAGCAAAACGTTCATTGCAACCGTTATTATAAACCCTAAGGACACCATTTTCTTAGGTGAAAAAACATCACCCAAAACACCGCTTATAATCTGTCCCACGCCATAGGTCACAAAGCTGCCCGTTACAGCCATTGAAAGCAGGCTGCGCGAAAGATTTGTGGATTTTTCAACCTCTGCAATTACAGCTCCGTAGTTAATTCTCGTGATATAACTCACCATATATGCAATCATAAAAAGAAATGCCAAAGCGGTTATTTCTTTTTTGTCGCTTATTCTTTCCTTCAAAAAAATACCCTCTTTTATTTTATATTAAAACGCAAAAATACCATTGACATCTGTCAATGGTGTTTTTTGCTATACTTCTACCTCTGCGCCGTCATACGCCACAAACACGCCGTCTTCCTTCATTCGCTCTGCTAGCGTAGCGTGGTCGGTATGAAGTGTGTAGGCCATATGGCTTATGCAAAACTTTTTAACAAACGGGTCGAGTGTTTTCTTCATCTCAAGCACCATATTAAGATTGTTGTGCTCAAAAATGCGGTAATCGCCCGGGACGTCGCCTATCGTTGCATCAAGCACGGCAAAATCGGGCTTATGCTCCTTTATCGCCTTGACCTCTTCATACATAAGCCAGGCAGAATCAAGCCCGTAAAAGAGCGTCTTTTCGCCATCGGTAATTATGAAATGAACAGTGGCTGCGGCGGTTGAGTGGTTACCGTAATATGCCTTTACGGTATATTTGCCGAGCACCTTTTCATCCCCCGCGGCAAACTCGATAAATTCTGCACCCGTTTTTGAAAGCTCTGCCAATGTTTCTTCATTATAATGGTCAGAATGCTTATGGGTATTAATAACGTATTTTATATCCTCAGGCTTTTTTCCGCAGTCGGACAGTCCCGCCATAACGTGTGGGCCCGGATCAATAAGCAAAACGTCATCTATGAGGGCAGAAGAAAATCTGCGCATTTCCTGTGCGGTGGCAGGGTCTGCAAGTGTCCAGTCTGCCGCGCCCGTTCCCAAAAATGTGATTTTCATATTAACACCACCTCGGGAAAAATATACCATATTCTTTCAAAAAAAGCAACAGATGCATTCATAATATAGAGTATTTTATAATATTTTGAGCATTTTTGGCATCAGGCGAATATAAAAAAGGACGTATCACCAAGCGATACGTCCTTTTATTATTTACAAACCCTTTTGTATATTAAAAGTGCAAGCGGAATTGAGGTGACACCCGACAAAAGCTTTGCGAGTATCATCGGTAAAACATAGCCCGCGTCAAACGCCATTGTAAAGGCGAGATGCGAACCGAGCGTGAACGCCGCCGAAACCAAAAAGGCCGAATTTAAAACAATGCCCTTTCTTTCCATTCCGTTGAGCATTTCAAACGTGGTTGAATTTGTGACAATGGTGGATACAAGTCCCATAGCCGACTGTGCGTTGATGCCGAGAAGCTGTCCGAATTTTGTAATGGGCTTATTAAGCACGCGCGAAACGACCGCCATAAACGGAAAGGCTCCTGCCAGCACTACCGCCGCGTTGAAGCATATATCGGCGCCCTCTTTTATATCTGCAAGACCTTTTATGAGCACAATTCCCGTAAGGGACTGGAACATTCCCACAAGAAGTCCGAGTGTGATTGCCGCCTTCATAATTATGCCGAGCGCCGAAAACGCCTTTATTGTGGCGGCAGGGGCCAAGATAAGTCCGCAAGCAACTATGCCCGAAAGAAGTATAATCGGAAGCAGATTAAGTAAAACCGTGAGCACGGGTATTCCCAAAGAAAGTCCCGACACAAAACAGCCGAGAGGTATGGTGGCAATTCCGCACAGCATTCCCAAAAACATATCCTTGTGGTGTTCTTTTTTCACAACACCGAGTCCATAGGGTATGCTGAACGATATGGTACAGCCCATAACAGACGACACAACAAGCGCATTGAACATTCCCAAATCCTTATCGCGTGCGACCTGTGCAGAAAGCGAGGCGCCGCCCATATCGTTTGCAAAGACCGACGCAGGTATTACCGACGGGTCGATATGCAGAACGTTATAAAACCAATCAAAGCAGGGTGCAAGCAGGTCGGCAATTAGCGGAGATATGACTATCATTCCAATCATTGAAAGCGCCATATTTCCAAGGAGCATAAAGCCGCGCTCAAATTCTTTGCCGAGTCCAAAGCGGTTGCCGATAATCCTGTCAATTCCGCCTAAAACGGCAAAGGCAAGCAAAACCATAGAAATTACGTTCATAATCCACCCCTAAATTTCGACAGCGGTAAAGCCGCTTTCTGTCAATATATAGCGTTCCTTAAAGCCGCACTCACGCAAAAGCTCTCTACCCTCTTCGAAAAAGCAATCAAGACATCTTCCATCGTGGCAGTCAGACGAAATTACCACACCAAAGCCAAGTCTTTTCAGCTCTTTAAGAAGCGGCACCGACGGGTACGGCATTTTGCGGTAGCCACGGGCTATGCCGCCTGTATTGAGCTCAAAAAACGGTATTTTTCCCTTAAGCGCGGTCATAGCCTCGACCGCCGCTTTTATGTATTCGTCGCTGTGTTCATCGAAAAACGAAATTTTATCAAGGTTTTTCGCAACTATATCAAAGTGCGCTATAATATCAAAACTACCATACTGCGGAAGCGTGGCAAGCTGTCTGTAATACTCCCTTGCGAAGCGCATTCCATCGCCGCAAAAGCTTTCATTAATTAGTTTTTCAACACGTTCTGCCGACGTGTCAAAGCCGAGGTATCTGTCGCCCATTTTAAGATAATGCATCGCGCCAATCAGATAATCATAGCCCGACAGGTCTATTCCTGAATACATATCGACCTCGAGCCCCAAAAAAATCGGAAAAATGCCCTTATATTTAGCTTTAAGTGCTGTTATTTTCTCTTTGTACTTTGCTGTGGTCTCTGCCGTTATTTTAACATATGGCGAATATGAATTATGCGAATGGCCTGAAAAACCTATGGAATCGAAACCCTTGTCTCGCGCGTATTTTATCATCTCTTCGGGTGTATCCTTACCGTCACAATAAATTGTGTGCGTGTGAAGATTCTGCAAATTTTTCATATTATCACCCCGTTTTATAGAATTTAAAAAACGACCTGCCGGAACAAGTCGTTTTTTGGCTGAGAAATAGGGATTTTCCGCACGCTAATGCGTGCTATCGCCTCGCTAACGCTTGTTACCCACGGGCTTTGCAACCCTTCACCGAAAGGTAGCAATTTGCCACAAGGCAAACCGCCCTTGTTCGAATCCCTGCAAAAACATTAGAATAAAACAAAAGCACACCCTTACGGACGTGCTTTTATTTTATTGGCTGAGGAATAGGGATTCGAACCCCAACAAACAGAGTCAGAGTCTGTCGTGCTACCGTTACACTATTCCTCAATGTTTGGTCAACATTGTCTATTATATTACTTTTTTTGCCTTTGTCAAGTCTAAAATGTGCAAAACTTAAGTAAATTATTCAAAAAAATAAAAAACACTTGCTTTTTTATTTGACCTGTGTTAGAATTCTTTTTGCAGTTTATGGGGTTTTAGCGCAGTTGGTAGCGCACCACACTGGCAGTGTGGGGGTCAGGGGTTCGAATCCCCTAAGCTCCACCAATAAAGAAAAAGCACATCCGCAGGGGTGTGCTTTTTCTTTTATTTCATTATTTTAAAGTGTTCAAAGAACACATAATCCTATGGAAGAATGTGCTTTATTATCGGAATCTTTTTTATTGGCAAAGCAATCAAAACTGCGGCGGCAACGATAATAAATGGTGCGCCGACCCTATAAAGCAGTCGCGTTGTATCTATTTGGAAAATACGAACAAAGGAGTCCATCAAGAACCAATGCAAAAGGTATACTGAAAAGGTGTATTCGGCCAAGAAGGTTATCACCTTATTTATAAGCTTTATGTTCATTATTTTTTGTCCGTTGTACCTGAACCATACGAATATGGCAACCGAATAAAGAATGCACGGAACGGCTATATAACCTTTATACGTACTGTCTACGGTTCCTGCCGCACGCGAGGCATAATGAGTGCCAAAAAGGTGTATACAAAGGCCCAAAAAGCCGAGCACATAAATTATTGTACGCAGAAGCTTGGACATTTCATATTCGTTTATCAGGTATCCTATTACAACGAACAGCAGCGCACCCGAAACCACACCGACCGATATCGGCCAGGACATTTCGGGCAGGAAAAGCTTTTTTAAAAAAGGTACTAAAACGTTAATGCAAAAGCCCGCTACCGCGAGGTATGAAAAAATTTCTTTCCGTGCGGTTTCATCCACGGCGGCAAACAGCGGTATGCAAAGGTATACGCCGAAAAGCGCGGTGAAAAACCAGAAAACACCTATAAACGAAGTGCCCATTATACCGTTATAAATATCCAAAAAGCTGAGCTCGTTGAGGGTTATTGTTTTGGCAACCGTTGCCAGATACACTACACCTATAATGCTCCAAAAAATAAACGGAATCAGCGTCTTTTGTCCGCGCTTTAAAAAGTAAGAACCCAGGGTATATCTTTTCCGAAAATTAAGAAGCGTTGCGCCCGATATCATATAAAAGCAAGGAACGGCAAAATATGCAACCGATTCTATAATATTTGCGGTTTTCCAATACGGCTGCAGACTGTATCTCCAAAAGCAGCCGTTCGTGTGAAGAAAAACCACTGCAATACAGGATATTACACTTAAAAGTGAAATGTACGATATGTTCTTTTTCAATACGTCATCCCCTTTTTATAAGCTTTGCGGCGGTTTCGTCTGTAATTTCTTTAGGTCGGCAACGAGCCAAGAACTCCTCCGCAGTTAGTTCTGGGAGTCCTTGTTCTGCACGTAAAGTGTTTATTCTTGCTAACCTTAACTTGAACAGGCGAATCTTCTCTTGTTCGCCCTGTTCATCAATTACAGGAATGTTACCATCTGCATCTGCTCTCTCTTTGAGCATATCTCTATCTGGTAAATCATCCTCTGGGCTGTAACCGTTGAAATTACCATCTTCATCCAGTATGTCGGGGTAATAATCCCAGATGGTCATCACATCGGTAAAATCGCCGTAATCACGGAGAACAGGTATTTTGAAATGAATTGCTTTGAGGTATCCCATTTCTCGTTTGGTTGGGAAAATCTCAATGCTATCAACAAGCATATTCGCAAACTGTTTTTGTGCAAGGGGCGAAAGGTTTTCAAAATCCATACCAAATGCCATTATCAAATTGATGGCATCTTCCTTGCTTTTCTTGGTTGCGGTTGCATTGTTGATTTTCATTTCTGTGGCAAAGATAAGGGTTTCTATTTCATCCAACTGCTCATAGATTTCCTCTAACTGTCGGGCATAGGATTCAAATTTGCGGTCATAGTGTTTATCGGTAATCTCTATGCTCCGTTGTGCCTGTTCGTATTTTTTCTGTATGAGTGAAAGTTCTCTCTGTCTGGCGGTCAGTTCCTTGAGCTTAGTTTCCAATTCACTCATATCAAATTCTTTGTTTATCTTTTCTAAAACCGCATCTATGATGTCGGGTGTCAGTAAACAAAGTTTGATGGCATTGATAAATTCTTCATCCAGTTCTTTGCAGTTGTACTGTTTAGCACACGAACACGGCACTCCGTTGGTGTTCCGTGTCTGTCTGCATTTATAGGCATAGGAAATTTTGTAGTATGTGCCATCTGGTTTCTTTTTGCGATTCGGCACTCCATACATAGACTGGTTACAAGATGGGCATTTCACCAAACCAGATAAAATGTACTGGTGTTCCTGTTCCAGTTTTTCTTTCCGTTTGCCTGTGTAAATTCGTTTGGAATGTGCTTTGTTCCAGAGTTCCTCTGTAACAAGTCCTTGATGCAAACCATCAACTAGAATAATGTTGTTTGCATCCTTTTCGGTAACGATTCTGGTTTTTCCGTGTTGACCTTTGACCTTTTCGGTTTTACGGCGACCATAAGCAATTTTACCCATATAAACAGGGTTGTCAAGTATCTTCTTAATAAAGTCGGCGGTAAAGTAATCGTGTTTGCCGTTTTGACGTACAACTTTTTTGATACCCTCTGCATTAAGTCGCTTGGCAACACCCATTACACCCAGACTTTCATTGACAAACAGGTCAAATATGTATCGGACCGTTTTTGCTTCATCCTCTACGATTTCAAGAACACCGTTATTGATGGTGTAACCGTAAGGAGCAAAACCGCCGTTCCATTTGCCCTCTCTTGCTTTCTGTTTGCGACCTGCCATTGTTTGAGTGTGGATGTTTTCAAGTTCCATTTCAGCAACAGAGCTCATAATCGTAACCATCATTTTGCCGAGTTGTGTGGAACTGTCAAGTCGCTCTTTAATGCAGATAAGGTTTACACCATAATCTTGCATAGTCTGTAAGTTTTTGACCGTATCGGCAGCATTACGGCCGAATCTGGATAGTTTGAAAACAATTACATAGGAAACACCATCTTTATTTGTCTTGATGGCATCCATCATCCGTTGAAAATCTGCTCTGTCATCGCTTTTACCGGATTTACCCTCATCGCAGAACTCATCAACAATTTGAATACCAAGGGCATTGGCATATTTGGTGATGTCCTCTTTTTGTGCAGAGAGTGAAAAACCATCCACCTGCATTGTGGTTGATACTCTGGTATAAATGTATGCTTTTTGTACTTGTTCCATATAGTTCACCATTTCCGACCTTTGTGTTACTGTAAGCATCGTGTATATTATAATTGATGTGTGTTTATTTTGCAAGTGTTTCCAAATAAAAAACAAGAAAGGGAGTGCTCGCATACTCCCTTTCTTGTTTTTAATGTGCTTTTATTTCATTTATTTCCTTGACATAATCACCTTTTTCTTCTTCATCCATACCATCGAGTACACCCATACAAATACTTAAAATATCATCATTTGCTTGCTTATCTCTGGTTTTCTTTGCTACTACAGCTGGAACAGGGTTCTTGATTTTATACTTAAACTCTGGCATATAATCATTATCTGGATTGAATGTATAAAAACAGATTTCATCTTTATCAGCAATTAAATAATTTGATATTCTTCTTCGCAACTGCGACTTATCTTCATTACTGAATTTGTACCATTCTAAAATTGGTACTGTACTTGTAATAATGATTGTACTACCAAGAAAATTTTTATTGCAAAAACGACTGCGGATGCTCGTTGCCGTGTGGTTATCAAGTGCTTTAAGCAAATCGGCAAACTCAAAGGCATTATCTCTTAAATCGTCCAATATGACAGTTTCCTGTCCTTTATAGTCTTGCAAACTGTCATTTGCGGAAGATGACACATAAAAACTACCATCACCTATTTTTTCGGCAAGCATTTTTGCATAGGTTGTTTTACCGCTGCCTGTTGTTCCGTAAATGAAAATTACTTTTATATCTCTGTTGGGGTCTCTCATAATCTTTTCGCTCCTATTCTTAAATGCCGTTTTGAACAAGTTGCTATATTTAGCAAGTACAATATCATCAATATATTCAAAACGATTGTACTCTTTGATTGTACCATCTGCGATTTTTCGTAGGATAGTATTTACATCCGTTTTATCATCATCAATGATTGCTTGTTCTATGTCAAAGTTACTTCTAACATCCTCTATACTATAAGGATGTTTTTCAGGGGTGTTTTTATGAGTAAGGTACATAAGAATATCGCTTTTTCTCCCTTTTACCTTACACACATATTGTGGGGCATCGTTGAACCATTTTGCAACTGTATCAAAATTCGCACTACTTTTACCAAAATTAAGATACAAGTGAATATGCGGTTCTTTTAGGGTGCCCTCTTTGTGAGTTGGATTCTCACATTCATCATTCTTGGTATATACATCCTTATCGTGTATGATATATGCCCATTCTTTAATTGTTCGGTGCGATTCAATAATTTTTTCAATATCCTCTAATTTTACTTTCAAGTGCTTTAATTGTTGTGAATATTCACAATGCTTTGCCATAACGGTGGTCTCCTTTCAGAATTTGAATTTTAAAATTCTGAATACGGACAAAACAAAAGACCTAACAGTTTCCCGTTAGGTCTAAATTAGCACCGATTAAAAGTAGAAATAACGGAAAAACGGAAAGCAATAGTAACACTATTGTCCCTTTGTTCTGTCACCCGTTTTTTTCTACTACTTACTGCCTGAATGTCTGCTATCTATCTTCGTTCAAGGTCAGTCGCCGCTTCCGTCGATGGAGTATCAATCTCTTGCGAGACGATTTCGTCATCGGATGGGTGTGCTCATTTGTCGCTGCCCACTGGCGATACGGTATCATTATTCAGTTGTCGCTCTCTATCATTGAGAGCATTATCAGTATAGCATTTTTTTGGTTAAAAGTCAAGTATTTCACCCTTAATTTTACCCCTTTTACCCTTTTTCTACACGGCGTTGGACAAGCCCTCCAACGCCGTGTTTTCCTTTGTTTATAAGGGTTCTTATATGTTTTTACCCTTTACCCTTTTTTTTTGACATTTTATCAAACATATTTACTTTTTCAATGAAATGTGATATAATCGGTTTGATAAATAAGAATTTGACGGAGGTATAAAATGAAAAAAGACAAAATTTCTGCTACACTGTACTATGTGGCAGCAATATTATACTACATATCTGCAATTATTAACTTTGCTGGTGAAAACAGCAATTCTATGGCTGTTATTTGGATATGCCTTGGTTCAACATTCCTTTGCCTTGGTTTATCATATTCAAAAAAGAGCAAAGAGAACAAGGATAAAGAAGATAAATAAATTTGCATTTAACGAATAGAACGAAAGATGCGAGAGTTTATTCTCTCGCATCTTTTTTGTTGATTTCCTTTTGTAAGGTTTCATATAATGCTTGAATATCGAGTTCGACGGCATTTCGTTTTTGCTCTAAATCGTAAAGTGTTTCGTTCATATTGTGTCGCTCCTTTCCTTTTTCTTCACAATAAATATGATTGATGTTTATTGTGAATAGCAGTCTGCAAGACCTTACTGGTTTAGTATAAACCGTAGTAAGTCATATTTCTGCGAAATAAAATCGGTTTTTCCATACTGATTTTGTAGAGCAGAGATATGACCGCACGAAAAAGCACCGTTTCCCAAGTGCTTTGCAGTAAGGTTGAACGGCAACAAAAATCCTTTCGTGTGTTGCCGTTCCTTTGCTCTCGCATATCAAGAGCAAAGGGGGATTTTGTGATGAGCAATTATGCCATAATGCGATTTGCAAAATACAAGGTGGGTTCTGTTGCGAATATAGAGCGACACCAAAAACACAGGGAGCGATTACGAAACAGAAAACACCCTGAACGAGAAAAGGAAAACCATACTTGGCAAAGGGGCGAGCGAACAATGACACGAACCATAAAAAAGGCAATCAAGGAACAAGAGCAGACAACGGGGCGAAAGGTTCGCAAGGATGCGAATGTGCTTTGCGAGTTGGTTTTGACTTTCTCGCCTGAAATGGAAGATAAAATCAATTTGCCTGAATGGGTAAAGGCAAATTTTGCTTGGGTTCGTGATACCTTTGGAAAAGGTAAAATGATACGGGCAGATTTAAATAGAGATGAGGCAACCTGTCATCTGCATTGCTTTGTGATTATGACAGATGAGCAAGGCAAGTTCAATTCATCAAGGTTTTTCAATAAGAAAAGTCAAGTCATTGCATTACAGGATAGTTATGCGGCCGCGATGGCACCGTTCGGTCTTGTTCGTGGCGAAAGCAAAGAGCAGACAGGAGCAAAGCACCAAACACTTGATGAATGGCACAGAGCAGAAAGCGAAAGACTTGAAAAGGAACTTGTTGAAATGGCAAACAATATTTTAGCAGATGAAAAGGAAATTGCACCGCAATCCTTTGAAAGTGATATTTATGATGATTTGAGGTAGTGTGCCGTATGAATGATTTTGAAAAAGAGTGCAAACGGTGTAATGTTGAGAAATGGAAAAAGGCACTCCGTATTGCAGAGATACAAAAAGAAATAAACTGCACCTACGAACAGGCAGAGCAGATATATATAAATGAAAAAGAGATACAGGAAACATAAAATCCTGTATCTCTTTTCTTATAGCATACCAAAATGTTTGAAAGCATCTTCTATTGCTTTTTCTTTTTTGGGTGGGCAGTTTGGAACTCTGTGTCCCTCTTTGCCTTTGTTGTAGTTTTCCCTTTTCTCAAAACCGTGTTTTTCTTTGATTTGTGCGATATTGAGAGAGGTAACATTCAAACCGTACTTGTCTTTGATATATGCTTTTATTTCTGGATAAGTTGCGGTGGTTCTTGTGGTTTTGGGTAAGTCCTGAACATTTACATCCAAGTAGATATGTTCATCAACCTTTTGCCGACGTAAAAGAGCTACCGTTTCTATATGTGTTGTACGAGGAAACAAATCCACGGGGGTGGCCTCCTCCACTATGTAGCCGAGCTCTGATAAAACCTTGCAGTCGCGTGCGAGCGTTGCAGGGTCGCACGAAACATATACAAGTGTTTTGGGACAGAAGTTATTTGCTATGATTTCGAGCACTTCTTTGTCGCAACCTTTTCTTGGCGGGTCTACGATTACAACGTCGCTTTTTATACCCTCGTCACGCAGTTTCTCTGCCGCCTTTGCGGCATCTGCACAAATAAAACGTGCATTTTTTATGCCGTTTTCCTCTGCGTTGCAAATAGCGTCTTCAACCGCTTCGGGCACGATTTCGACCCCTATAACACTCTTAGCCTTATGGGCAAGGGAAAGTCCGATGGCACCTGTGCCGCAATAAAGGTCTATTACGGTTTTACCCTGCGGATTTGCATAGTCTGCCGCCTTTTCATAAAGTCTTTCTGCCATATCGTGATTGACCTGACTAAAAGAAAGCGGTGACACACGCAGCGTTACGCCGCAGATTGTATCCTTAATATATCCGTCACCGTAAAGGATTTTCTGCTCTTTTCCCAGCACGACGTTTGTATTCTTCCGATTTATGTTAAGCATTACGCTTTTAAGCCTGTCGCCAAACACCGAGAGGAGAATATTTATCAGCGCGTCGCTGTGCGGAACGTTTTCGCCGTTTATAACCAGCACGACCATAATATCTCCCGAGGCCGAGGTGCGAACATACAGGTGACGCAAAAGGCCCTTGCCGGTTTTTTCGTTATACACGCTTATGCCATATTGCTTTACAAAAAGCTCTACAAGCTTTGTGATTTTAGAAAACTCCTCCGGCTGCAGAAGACAGTTATCACAGGGAATAATATTATGACTTCGTTTGGCATAAAAGCCTGTTTTTCCGTCTGAGGCTATTGGGTACTGGGCCTTGTTGCGATAGTGTGAGGTCTTGCCAAAGACAACCTCACGCACGGGAACGTCAAGCTTGGCAATGCGTGCAAACGCATCACGCACGAAGCCGCGTTTTATTTCACACTCGGCCTTATAGTCTATATGCCAAAAGGCGCAACCACCGCACTGACTGCTTCTGTGGCACGCCTCTTTTATTCTGTATTGCGACGGGGTTATTATTTTTACAGGCTGTGCGGATAAAAAGCTTTTTCCAACCTTGGTGACTTTAGCCTTCACCCTGTCACCAGTGACGGTGTTTTCCACGAAAACGGCCATTCCGTCACACCTGCCGACGCCGCACCCCTCATTTGTGACGCCCGTTATGTCTATCGTTATTTCGCTGCCCTGCTTCATCTGAGATTAAAACAGCCTTTCATCATAAACACCGCCGCGGCTGTCATAAACAACCGAGTCGATTTCTATCAGCATTCCGTTTATGATAACGGTCTTTTCATTCATCCATCTGATTTCGGCATTTTCGGTTTCGGTGTTCCAATATATATTACGCTCGCCCTCGTCATCGGTAAGGGAGCATCTGACCGCGTTGCCGATGGCGGTTTCAACCTTATAGCAGGAGATTTTTTGCTCGCCCGTGGGAGAATCATATTCTGCCACAAGCACGCCCTTCGGCACGTCCTCTATGTTATAAAAAACCGAATCATAAAGTGCGCCCACAAGGTTAAATGCCATTGTGAACATAGCAAGGAAGAACAATACTGCCAACAATTTTTTTGAACGCATAGCAAAAAAATCCTTTCTAAAACGTACTGCGGTACTCGGGGAAATCCGTCTTTTTCATAAGCTCTATATTATGATTATAATGATTAAACGCAAAGCGGCAATGCACAACGTAGGACGTGAGCATATACGGAAGGGTGTATATGAGAGTGACACCCAGCACCGACAAAAGCGCCCAGCCGACAAAGCCGATTAAAAGCACAAGAAAAGCACCCGAAGAATATCTGCTTATATGCTTGGAAACGTATATGATTTCGGTCCAGTGCTTATCATCGCAGCAGACAAAAAGCATTGGTGCGATGTAATAGCGCAACGTCATTATGATGAAGAACAAAAGCCCCACAAAGAAGATGACGCCGCGGACAATGGAAAACTGTAAAAAGAACGAATCTGAAATGAAGCGGAACGGCAAAAGCTCTACAATGCGGATGATGAAATACGGCAAAAAGGTGAGCATTCCGACCGCGACGATTCGGCATATGAGCATAAGTGAAAACCAGACCGATTTTTTATATTTCTTAATATCCGAAAAATAGTAAAAAAGTGATGAAAACGCGCCCAGGTTTCCATAAACTGCGTGGCGGAAAAACCGCAGCAGACCAAAGAAACAGGGCACCGCAATGAAAAAGCAAAAAAACACCGCGATTATTATATTAAGTATGAATGCGCGCGTGCCCAAAAGCGTGCTGTTAACTGCACAAACAAGGAAAAGCAAGGCCATAGTCGAAAGGAAGCAAAGCGTTGCGGCAATACCGCCCGGCCAGAAAGCCTTGAGCGCTGTGCGTGCTGTGGTTTTAACTGCTGCATTACCCGGCATTTTATCACTCCTTTTGTTTAATTATACCTAAAACTTCAAAAAAATCAATAGACAGCCGTCAGTCCGCCTTTGTGAGCTTGGCAAAGTTGGACATAAGCTTTTTGGTGCCGACATTATCAAAAGCAACCTCTATAAGCGTGTCGTTACCCATTGGTGTTATGGAAAGCACCATTCCCTCGCCAAAGGTTTTGTGGCGGACGCGCATTCCGACCGTACAGTCAAGTGTGGGTGCCGCAGGCGCCTTGACAGGCGGTGGTGTGCGCTTTTTATCTTTGGGACGGAAGGAATCAAACGAGGAGAACGAATCGTCGCGGCTGTATGACGAATTAAAGCCGCCATAAGAACGCTCGCCCCAGAAGCTGTTTATAGTCTGTGCCTTTCTTATATTACAGCATTCTTTCGGGACCTCACGCAAAAAGCGTGACTCCTGATTCCTGTTAGTGCTGCCGTAAAGCATTCGCTGATAGGCATTTGTAATATGCAGCCTTTTGCGCGCACGCGTTATGCCGACGTATGCCAGGCGGCGCTCCTCCTCTATATCCTCCTCGGTTCCGAACATAGACTGATTGCCGGGGAATATTCCCTCCTCGAGTCCTATTAAGAACACGTTGTCAAATTCAAGTCCCTTTGCGGAATGAAGGGTCATTAAAATGACGGTGTCGGCATCGGTATCGTAATTATCAATATCGCTGAAAAGCGCGATATCCTCAAGATAGGCAGAGAGGGTAACAATATCATTTTCCTGCTCGTACTGGTATATACCATTTAAAAGTTCTTTTACGTTTTCGGCCCTGTCTGCGCCCTCTTCACCCTGATTTTTGAGGTAAAGCATATATCCGCTTTTTTCCAGCAGATTTTCACACAGCTCGTGAAGGGGGATGTTATCCTTTTGCTCACAAAGCTCTTCAATCATTGCGGTGAATTCCATCATTCGTGCGGCAGAGCGCGAAAGCTCAGGATAAGTATTGGCACGGGACAGCACGCTAAATAACGGTACGTCCTCGCTCGCGGCAATGTCGGCGGCGCGGGACAGAAGTGTTGCACCGATTCCCCTTGCAGGCTCGTTAATTATTCGGGTGAGGCGCAGGGTATCGTTTTTGTTGTTAATGACCGAAAGGTATGAGGTCACGTCCTTAATTTCCTTGCGCTCATAGAATCGGGTGCCGCCGATTACGCGGTATGGCACGCCGCTTCGCACGAAGGCATTTTCAACCGAGCGCGACTGCGCATTCATTCGATAAAGGACGGCGTTTTGAGAAAACTGTCCGCCTGCCGACACCGAATCCAAAATGGTGTCCGACACGTAGCGCGCCTCTCCCCTGTCGTCCTCGGCGGTGTAG